>CAZTGN010000001.1:0-18276 GCA_964613275.1 uncultured Conexibacter sp.
TGGCCTCGCCTTGGCCACCCGGCTCGCCGCCGTGAGCCTCGCCGCCCTTGCCGACGTCCCCGGCCGCGACGAGCTGGCGACGGCGGCGCTTCTCCACGACGTCGGCCAACTCGTCCTGATCCGCCTCTATCCCGGTTACGAGCAGCTTCTCGCCGATCGTGGGCTCGCCCCCGAGGAGCGTGCCCGGATCGAGCGCCGCGAGTTCGGCATGGACCACACGATCGTGGGCGGCGTGCTCGCGCGCCGCTGGGGCCTGCCGCCGGTCGTCGCCGGCGCGATCGAGCGTCATCATTCCGACGGTGCCGAAGGGCTTCCGGCGGCGGTCCGGCTCAGCGACCTGGTCGCCCATCACGCCGCCGGCGACACGGTCGCCCCCGACGCGATGGTCGAGGCGGCCGCCGCCTGCGGCCTCAGCGAGGCACGCCTGCGCCAGCTCGTCTACGAGTTCCCCTACGCCCGGGCCCCGCGCCAGCGGCGCGGCGAGCCCTGCCCGCTCTCACGCCGCGAGGTCGACGCGTTGCGCGGTCTCGCCGAGGGCAAGGTCTACAAGGAGATCGCGGAGGAGATGGGGCTCTCGGCGAGCACCGTGCGCACCCACCTCCACAACGTCTACCGCAAGATCGGGGCCGCCGACCGGGCCCAGGCCGTCCTGGTCGCAAGAGAACGCGGCTGGGTCTGAGCGGCGCTGCGGCGCTGCGCATGCCGGCGTCATCGGCCGGCTCACGGCCGAAGGCCGCTTCGCCGACCTCTTCCCTGGCCTGCTCGGCCGCCGGGCCGCTCAGTCGATCAGGGCGCTGCGGAGCGCGATCGCGACGGCGTGGGCGCGGTCGCGGGCGCCGAGCCGGGGCAGGCTCGCCTTCGCGTGGGTGCGGACGGTCTCGGCGCTGAGGCCGAGCCGGCGCGCCGCCTCCTCGGTCGAGTGGCCGTTCGCGAACAGCTGCAGGATCTGCCGCTGCCGCGGCGTAACGCGGGCGCCCTTGCCGCGGCCCGACTCGACATCGGGATCGATGAACGAACCGAAGGTGAGGACGGCGTCGACCGCGGCGCGCATCGTGCTCGGCGAGGAGTGCTTGCTGACGTAGGCGGAGGCGCCGGCATCGAGCGCCTCGGAGATCGCGTGACGGTCGGTGCGCCCGCCGTGAGCGACGACGCCGAGGCCCGGCTGGTGATGGTGCAGTCGCCGGATCGTCGCCGCGCCCGACGGAGCGTCGTCGGCGGCGCCCCGCATCTCGACGATCGCGACCTCGAAGCTGACGCTGGCCAGCAGGTCGATGGCGCCGCGTCCGTCGGCGAGCTCCTCGAAGTCCCAGGACGGCTCCAGAAGCCGCTTGATCCCCAGCCGAACGACCGGATGCGAGTCGATGATCATGCAACTGCGGTCTGCCCGCAACGGATTCTCCAGCCCCCTTCGACGGGTCGCCCGCGGGGCAGCCTAGACGATCGATCCGAAACCCCCACGCACGCGGATGAGTCGATCGCCAGACGGAGCAGGCGCCGACCGATCCGCTAGAACCAGTGCGCGATGATCTCGGTCACCGCCAAGTCCCGCTACGCCGTCGTCGCGATGGCCGAGCTGGCCCGCAACAGCGGCCGCCCGGTGCCCCTGGCGGCGGTCGCCGAGCGCCGCGAGATCCCGGTCCAGTTTCTCGAGCAGCTCTTCTCGACCCTGCGCCGGGCCGGCCTGCTGGACTCCCAGCGCGGCGTCAAGGGCGGCTACTCGCTGGCCCGCGACGCCGAGGAGATCACCGTCCTCGAGGTCGTCCAGGCCCTCGACGGCAAGCTCGGCGAGGAGGGCCGGGAGGCCGGGGGCATCTGGGCCGACGGCGTCGATGCCCTCCGCTCCGTCTTCGCCGGCGCGACGATCGCCGACGTCGCCCGCCGCGAGGAGGCCGAGGAGGGCGCCGGGACGTACTACATCTAGGTCGTGCCTCGATCCCGTTCGTGCCCGCCGGGCGGCGGGAGCGCCCCGGACGCTTGGGACGCCCTCCACGCCGGAGCGCGGCTAGGGTCGCGCGCTGGGGGTTGCGTCGGTGGCTCCCGGGGAGCCGGATCCACACCCGCGCCCGGCGCTCGGGCGGGGATGGCCGCCGCGCGGCGCTACCTTTCGTGCATGGCTTCGAGCGCGTCCCCGACGCTGCGCATCGCCGCGGAGGCGTCGGCGGTCGTCGGCGACACGCCGATGGTCGCGCTGCGACGGGTCGGCGCCGGCCTCGGGGCCGAGCTCGTCGGCAAGCTCGAGTGGTTCAACCCCGGAGGGTCGATCAAGGACCGGATCGGCGTCGCGATGATCGACGCGGCCGAGGCCGAGGGCCGGATCGAGCCCGGACGGACGGTCATCGTCGAGCCGACGTCCGGCAACACCGGGATCGCGCTGGCGATGGTCTGCGCCGCCCGCGGCTATCGCTGCATCCTGACCCTGCCGGAGGGGATGAGCCGGGAGCGCTCGGCGCTTCTGCGGAGCTACGGGGCGGTCGTCCGCGAGACGGCGTCGATGGGTGGCATGGACGAGTCGGTGGCGCTCGCGCGCAAGCTCGTCGACGAGCACGAGGATGCGTACATGCCGCAGCAGTTCGAGAACGCGGCCAACCCCGAGGTCCATCGGCGCACCACGGCGGAGGAGATCTGGCGCGACACCGGCGGCGGGGTCGATGCGATCGTCTGCGGCGTCGGCACCGGCGGGACGATCACCGGGGTCGGCCAGGTGCTGAAGGAGCGCAACCCGGGCTGCCACGTGCTCGCTGTCGAGCCGGCGGCCTCGCCGGTGCTCTCCGGCGGCGAGCCCGGCCCGCACAGGATCCAGGGGATCGGCCCCGGGTTCGTGCCGGGCGTCCTCGACCGATCGGTGATCGACGAGGTGCTGGCGGTCGAGGACGAGTCGGCGCTCGCCACCGCCCGGCTCGCCGCGACGCGCGAGGGCCTGATGATCGGGATCTCCGCGGGCGCGGCGCTGCACGCGGCGATCGAGCTCGCGAGCCGGCCCGAGATGAGCGGGAAGCGGATCGTCGTCGTCTTCGCCGACGCCGGCGAGCGCTACATGTCCCTGCCCTGGTTCGGGGCGTGAGGTCGGCGTCGATGGATGCGTTGAGGAGGGTCTGGAAGGAGGTTCGCGACGACGTCGCGACGGCGCGGGACCGCGATCCGGCCGCACGCGACGTCAGCTTCCTCGGGATCCTCTCCTCCTGGGGCGGCGTCCAGGCGATCCTCGCCCATCGCGTCGCCCATGCGTTCCATCGCAACGGATGGAAGCTCGCGCCCCGGATCATCGTCTACGCGACGCGGGCGCTGACCGGGATCGAGATCCACCCGGGCGCGAGGATCGGCGAGGCCTTCTTCATCGACCACGGCTCGGGCGTGGTGATCGGCGAGACGGCCGAGATCGGCGACCGGGTGACGATCTACCAGGGGGTGACGCTCGGCGGCACGGGGTTCCAGCGCGGCAAGCGCCACCCGACCGTCGAGGACAACGTCACGATCGGCTCCGGAGCGAAGCTGCTCGGCCCGATCACGGTTGGCCACGGCGCCAAGGTCGGGGCGAACACCGTCGTCGTCGCCGACGTTCCCCAGCGGTCGACGGTCGTCGGCAACCCCGGACACATCGTGCGCGTCGAGGGCAGGCGGCCGGAGGGGCCCGACACCGACTGGATCCACCTTCCCGATCCGATCGCCGACGCGATCAAGACGCTCTCCGAGCGCCTCGCCGCGATCGAGCGACGGTTGTCCGACCTCGATGGCGGCGAGGCTGCGGATGCCGAGGTCCACGAGCTGCGGCCGAAGCACGGCCCGACGACCGCCGGCGGCTAGCCACGAGCCCCGGGCCTCCGCGGAACCTCCCCCAACCGGGCGGGAGGCGAAGGGGTTCGCTGCGACAACCGGGATCGGAGGCCCCGGCCCTCCGCCCGGCGCCACCTGTCGGCGGCACGGGCCCGCCGGCCCGCGCCGGGCGCGCGGCTATCCTCGGCCGGCTATGGACGCGAGCGAAGCCGAGGCGGGCCCCGGGCCGGACGCAGGCTCCGAGCCCGAATCCGGCCGGGAGCCGGAGGCCGGCGGCGGGGCGCCGATCAGCGTCGGGGCGACCGCGGTCGAGGCCCTGCTCGCGGATCTCAATCCGGCCCAGGCGGAGGCGGTCCGCCACGGCGAGGGTCCGTTGCTGGTCCTGGCGGGCGCCGGCTCGGGCAAGACCCGGGTTCTGACCCACCGGGTCGCCTACCTGCTGGCGACCGGGATGGCGCGTCCCGGCGAGATCCTCGCGATCACGTTCACGAACAAGGCGGCGGGGGAGATGAAGGAGCGGGTTGCGGCGCTGACGGGGGCGGCGGCCCGGGCGATGTGGGTGATGACGTTCCACTCGGCCTGCGCCCGGATCCTGCGCCAGCATGCCGACCGGCTCGCCTACAAGCGCGCCTTCACGATCTACGACGAGGCCGACTCGCGGCGGATGGTCAGGCGCTGCATGGACGAGCTCGAGATCGATCCGAAGCGGTTCCCGCCGCGCTCGATCCGCAGCCAGATCTCCGGGGCCAAGAACCGGTTGCGCGACGCCGAGACCGTGCGCGAGGAGCAGGGATCCTTCTTCGAGACCGTCGTCGCCGACGTCTACGAGCTCTACGAGAGGCGGATGCATGCCGCCAACGCGATGGACTTCGACGACCTGCTCGTCCGCACGGTCAACCTGTTCGAGCTGTTCGCCGACCTCCGCGAGCGCTACGCGCGCAACTTCCGCCATGTCCTCGTCGACGAGTACCAGGACACCAACCGGGTCCAGTACCGACTGCTGCAGCTCCTCGCCGGCGAGCACGGGAACCTGTTCGTGGTCGGCGACGAGTCGCAGTCCGTCTACGGGTTCCGGGCCGCCGACATCCGCAACATCCTCGACTTCGAGCGCGACTTCCCGGTGGCCGCGACGGTCAAGCTCGAACAGAACTACCGCTCGACCGGGACGATCCTCGACGCCGCCAACGGCCTGATCGCCCACAACCGCGACCGGCTCGAGAAGAGCCTCTGGACCGACGCCGGGCGGGGCGAGCCGGTGACGATCGCCGAGCTCGCCGACGAGCACGAGGAGGCCCGCTGGGTCGCCGCCGAGATCGATCGCGTCGTCGACGAGCACGGGGTCGGTCGTGACGAGGTCGCGGTCTTCTACCGGACGAACGCGCAGAGCCGGGTGCTCGAGGACACGCTGGTCCGCTTCGACGTGCCCTACCAGGTGATCGGCGGCACCAAGTTCTACGAGCGGGCGGAGATCCGCGACGCGATCGCCTACCTGAGCCTGCTCGCCAACCCCGATGACAGCGTCGCGCTCGCCCGCATCGTCAACTCGCCGCGGCGCGGCATCGGCAAGACCTCCGAGGGCCGGGTGCTCGCCTGGGCGAACACGGCCGGGATCACGCCGCTGGAGGCGATCGCCGCAGCCGACTCGATCCCGGGCCTCGGCGCGGCCGCCCGCAAGGCGATCGGCCGCTTCGCCGAGCTGATCGCGAGCCTGACCGAGCGGGCGTCCCGGCATGGCAGCGTCGCCGAGCTGCTCGAGGCGACGCTGTCGGAGTCGGGCTACGTCGAGGCGCTCGAGGCGGAGCGGACGATCGAGGCCGAGGGCAGGATCGAGAACCTCCAGGAGCTGGTCGGGATGGCGGCGGAGTTCGACGCCAACCGCGAGCTCGAGGGCGAGGGCGGGCTGGCGCCGCTGGAGGAGTTCCTCGAGCAGATCGCGCTGATCAACGAGCAGGACGCGCTCACCGACGACGAGACCAAGGTGACGCTGATGACCCTCCACAACGCGAAGGGGCTCGAGTACGAGGCGGTGTTCGTGATCGGCTGCGAGGACGGCGTCTTCCCGCACTCGCGCTCGATCGACGAGGGGAACCTCGAGGAGGAGCGGCGGCTCTGCTACGTGGGGCTGACCCGGGCGCGCAAGCTGCTCGCGCTCACCTACGCGCGCCGCCGCAACCTGTTCGGCGCGCAGGGCGCCGGCGTCCCCTCGCGCTTTCTCGGCGAGATCCCCGAGCACCTGGTCGAGCGCCACGGCACGGCGCCGACCACGACCGGCTGGGGCGGCGGCGGCCTCGGCGGCGGCCTCGGCGGCGGGCTCGCCGGCGGCTTCGGCAGCGACGGCGCGCGGACGTTGAAAGAGCCGGCGCGGAGCGGCGCCGCCGTCGCGCTGACGGTCGGCGACGACGTCGTTCACGCCTCCTTCGGCGAGGGGGTGGTCACCGCGGTCGAGCCCGGAAACGTCGTCGTCGTCCGCTTCCGCGGCGGCGACGATCGCAAGCTGATGGCCGACTATGCCCCGATCCAGAAGGCCTCGTGACGCTCGTGGCGCCCCAGACGCTTCGCATCTCTGCGTCCTCGTCGGCTCACGTGCCTCCGGCACGCTTCGCCTCCTGCGGTCTCGATCTGCCCGGTCCGGAGCACCACGGGTAGTGGCGGCGGAGATTCTCGACGGCAAGGCGATCGCAGGGGCGCTCAGAGAGCGCGTCCGGGACGTCGTCGCGAAGCGGGTCGCCGCCGGGCGGCCGGCGCCGGGGCTGGCGACCGTCCTGGTCGGTGACGATCCGGCCTCGCACGTCTACGTCGGCAACAAGCGCAAGGCCTGCGCGGAGGCGGGGATCCGCTCGATCCACCACGAGCTCCCCGGCGACGTGGCCGAGGCGGAGCTGATCGATCTCACCGCGGCCCTCGACCGCGATCGGGAGGTCGACGGGATCCTCGTCCAGATGCCGCTTCCCGATCGGATCGACCAGGACCGCGTCCTCGCCGCGATCTCCGCCGGCAAGGACGTCGACGGGCTGACGGCGGCCAACGCCGGCCACCTCGCGCAGGGCCGGATCGGCGTGCGCGAGGCGCTCGAGCTCGAATCCGATGAGCCGGCCGTCGGGCTGGTGGCCTGCACGCCCGCCGGCGTGATGGAGATCCTCGACCGCTCCGGCGTCGAGCTCGCCGGCGCCGAGGCGGTCGTCGTCGGCCGCTCGATCCTCGTCGGGCGTCCGATGGCGAGCCTGCTGCTGAACGCGAACGCGACCGTCACGGTCTGCCACTCGCGGACCCGCGACCTGGCGGCGACCTGCCGCCGCGCCGACGTTCTCGTCGCCGCCGTCGGGCGGCCCGGGATGGTCGGGGGCGAGTGGATCAAGCCGGGCGCCACGGTGATCGACGTCGGCATGAACCGGACCGACGACGGCCTCGTCGGCGACGTCGATTTCGCGGCCGCCTCCGAGGTGGCGGGGCGGATCACGCCGGTCCCGGGCGGCGTCGGGCCGATGACGATCGCGATGCTGCTCGCGAACACCGTGCGCGCCGCACGCTGAGGCGGGTTTTCCGCTCGCGCCGGGTGTAGGGTCCTCCCAATCGCAACCCGGCCCCCGGGCCGACGACTCGACAGGGAGCGTCAATGGACACGAACCGGATCAGCCAGGGAGAGATCATCGCTGCGGTCGCGGCGCTCGTGCTCTTCATCGTGATGTTCATAACCTGGTTCAGCCTGAGCGCGGACGGCGAGGGCGAGATCTTCCTCGACGCCGCCGGCGTCGATACCGGCGTCAACGCCTGGCAGGCCTTCGGGTTCATCGACATCGTCCTGTTCGTGACGATCCTCGTCGCGGTGGGGGGTGCCATCGTTGCTGCCACGGCGACGAGCGTCAACGCGCCGGTGGCGGTCAGCGCGATCACCGCCGGGTTCGGGATCGTCAGCTTCCTGCTGGTCCTCTTCCGGGTGATCAGCCCGCCCGGTTCGGGCGACATCCCCGATGCCGCCGGAATCGGCATCGACCGCGGGATCGGCGTCTGGCTCGGCCTGATCCTCACCGCCGCGATCGCCTTCGGTGGGTGGCGCGCGATGGAGGACGAGGGCGTCTCGCTCGCCGACCAGGCCGACCGCTTCCGCGGCGGCGGCAGCCCACCGCCACCGCCGCCGTCCGACAGCGGCGGAGCCGCGCCCCCCTCGCCGCCGCCGCCCGCCGCCGGCGGGTCGGTGCCCTCAGTGCCGCCCGCCGGCGGCGGGTCGGTGCCCCCGCCGCCACCGCCACCGGCGAGACGAGCGGGAGCCGCAAGAGTGCCTAGGAAGGCCGCCCGGCCCGTGCCGGCGGCTTTCCCGCCGTGACGGTGGCCGCGCCTACAATGGCGCACCGATGATCGATCGCGAGCAGGTCCTCCACATCGCCCGCCTAGCGCGGCTGCGGCTCGACGACGAAGAGGTCGAGCGGATGTCGGCGGAGCTCTCGGGGATCCTCGAGCACGTCGAGGCGATCGGTGAGCTCGACCTCGAGGGGGTCGAGCCGACGACCCACGTGGTGGCGCTCGAGAACGTCCTCCGCGCCGACGATCCCGCCCCCAGCCTCGACCGCGGGCGGGCGCTCGCCGGCGCCCCCGATTCCGCCTCCGGCTCGTTCCGGGTCCCTTCGCCGCAGGCGTGAGCGATCCGCGACTGCTCACCGTCGCCGAGGCCGTAGGCGAGATCGAGGCCGGGAACCTGACCGCCGACGAGTGGTTCGCGGCGTACGCCGGAACGCCGGACGAGCTCGGGGCCTACCTGTGGCGGGCCGACGACGCCGCCGTGGCTCCGGCCGGCGGAGGGATCGGGCCGCTCGCCGGCGTACCGGTCGCGATCAAGGACATCTTCTGCATCGAGGGGCTGCCGGTCACGGCCGGGTCGCGGATCCTCGAAGGCTACGTGCCGCCGTACACGGCGACGGCCGTCGAGCGGCTTCTCGACGCCGGCGTGCGCGTCCTCGGCAAGACCAACATGGACGAGTTCGCGATGGGCTCCTCGAACGAGAACTCGGCTTTCGGCGCGGTCCGCAACCCCTGGGACCGCGAGCGGGTCCCGGGTGGCTCCTCGGGCGGCTCGGCGGCCGTCGTCGCCGGCGGCCTGGCGCCCGGCGCGCTCGGCACCGATACCGGCGGCTCGATCCGCCAGCCGGCGGCGCTCTGCGGCGTCGTCGGGATGAAGCCGACCTACGGCTCGATCTCGCGCTCGGGGATGATCGCGTTCGCATCCTCGCTCGACCAGTGCGGCCCGTTCACCCGCGACGTCACCGACGCGGCGCTGCTGCTCGGCGCCCTCGGCGGGCGCGACGAGCGCGACACGACCTCGATCGGCTTCCCGGAGCCGATCGCGAAGCCCGACCGCGAGGACCTGAAGGGACTGCGGGTCGGCGTCCCGCGTGAGCTCGGCAGCGACGCGGAGGGGATCGAGGAGGGGGTCCGCAAGACGTTCGAGCGGACCGTGGGGATCTGCGGGGAGCTCGGGGCGGAGGTCGCGGAGACGCATCTTCCCAACGCCCGCCACGGGATCTCCGCCTACTACGTGCTGGCGCCGGCCGAGGCGTCGTCGAACCTGGCCCGCTACGACGGCGTCCGCTTCGGCCTTCGCGCCGACGCCGACTCGCTCGACGAGATGTACGAGCGAACCCGTGCGGCCGGCTTCGGCCCCGAGGTGAAGCGGCGGATCATGCTCGGCACCTACGCGCTGTCGTCCGGCTTCTACGAGGCCTACTACGGCAGCGCCCAGCGCGTGCGGACGTTGATCGCCCGCGACTTCGCCGCCGCGTTCGACGACTTCGACCTGCTGATCACGCCGACGTCGCCGACCGTCGCCTTCGAGCTCGGCGCCCGCGCCGCCGATCCGCTGGCGATGTACATGTCCGACTACTGCACGGTGCCGATGTCGCTGGCGGGCCTGCCGGCGATCTCGATCCCGGCCGGGCTGGCACCGCCCGACGGCGGCGGCCCCGAGCTTCCGGTCGGCCTGCAGGTGACCGGTCCGGCGTTCAGCGAGTCGCTGATCCTCGACGCCGCCCACGCGATCGAGGGCGCGATCGGCTTCGACCACCGGCCGCGGCTCGGGGAGGCGATCGCGTGAGGCTCGTTCCGACCATCGGGCTCGAGATCCACGTCCAGCTGCAGACGCGGACGAAGATGTTCTGCGGCTGCGAGCTCGAGTTCGGCGCCGAGCCCAACGTCCATACCTGCCCGGTGTGCCTCGGTCATCCCGGGACCCTGCCGGTGCCCAACGAGCAGGCGATCGAGTACGCGATCCGGATCGCGGTGGCGCTCGGCTGCGAGATCGCCCCGCGGTCCGGCTTCCACCGCAAGAACTACTTCTACCCCGACCTGCCGAAGGGCTACCAGATCAGCCAGTTCGACGTACCGCTCGCGACGGCCGGCAGGCTCGCCGACGTCCGCATCCACCGCGTCCACCTCGAGGAGGACGCCGCGAAGCTGAGCCACGTCGGCGACACGGGCAGGATCCACGGCTCGGGCGCCTCGCTGGTCGACTTCAACCGCGGCGGCACGCCGCTGGTCGAGATCGTCACCGAGCCCGACATCGACGACCCCGCCGCCGCCCGCGAGTGGCTCGCCCTGCTGCGGACGACGTTGCGCCAGCTCGACGTCTCCGACGTCAACATGGAGGAGGGCAGCCTGCGCTGCGACGCGAACGTCTCGATCCGGCCGGCCGCGAGCTCCGAGCTCGGGGTCAAGACCGAGCTCAAGAACATGAACAGCTTCCGCTACCTCGAGCGGGGCGTCGAGGCCGAGATCGCCCGCCAGCGCGAGATCATCGGGTCGGGCGGGGCGGTCGAGCAGGAGACGCTGCACTTCGACCCCGCGGGCGGCACCCTGACGCCGCTGCGCTCGAAGGAGTACGCGCACGACTACCGCTACTTCCCCGAGCCCGATCTCGTGCCGGTGGCGCCTTCGGCCGCCGCGGTCGACGCGGCTGGGGCCGCGCTTCCGGAGCTGCCCGAGCAGCGACGGGGGCGCTACGAGGCCGAGCTCGGGTTGCGGGCGGACGTCGCCCGGCAGCTCGCGTTCGACGGCGCGCTCGCCGCCTTCTTCGAGGAGGCGGTCGCGGCCGAGCCCGCCTCCGAGCCGGCGGTCCTGGCCAACTGGGTCACGGGCGGTCGGGTCGCGCTTGCGCGCGAGAGCGGGCTCGAGCCGACCGGGACCGCGGCGACGCCGGCCGCGCTGGCCGCGCTCGTCGGCCTGCTCGCCGCCGGTGAGGTCAACCGCGGCGGCGCGCGTGAGGTCCTCGAGGTGCTCGTCCGCGACGGCGGCCAGCCGGCCGCGATCGTCGAGCGCCTCGACCTCGGCGCCGGCGACCCCGGCGAGCTCGAGGCGATCGTCGCGCGGGCGATCGAGCAGGACCCCGACGCCGCCGCCAAGGTCAGGGCGGGGGAGGGGAAGGCGATCGGGGCGCTCGTCGGCGCAGTGATGCGCGAGGCCCGCGGCAAGGCCGACGGCGGCGAGGTGACGAGGCTGATCCGGGAGAAGCTCGACCCGTAGCGACCGACGCGCGGCGAGCCTTCTCGCGCCGCCCGGTCTTGTGACGCATCGTTACAAGCTGGTAGCTTTGCTCGCATGGCACACGACGTCGTCATCGCCGGCGGGGGCTTCGCGGGCGCGAGCGCGGCCCGGGAGCTCGAGCGGATCCTGCCCCGCCAGTCGACCCGCCTGATCCTCGTCAACGACGTCAACTTCCTGCTCTACACGCCACTTCTGCCCGAGGCCGCCGCCGGGACCCTGGAGCCGCGCCACGTGGTCACGCCGCTGCGCGATCTGCTCAAGCGGACCTACCTGCGAATGGGTGCGGTCAGCGGCCACGATCCCCTCGCCCGCACCGTCGAGCTCACGACCCACGACGGCGAGGTCGAGGAGCTCCGCTACGACCAGCTCCTGGTCTCGTTCGGCTCGGTCAGCCGCTCGCTGCCCGTACCCGGACTGGATCGGCATGCGATCGGCTTCAAGAGCCTCGCCGATGCGATCTGGCTGCGCAACCACATCGTCGAGACGCTCGAGGCGGCGAACGCGACCGAGGACCCGGTCCGCCGCGACGCCCTGCTCAGCTACGTCTTCGTCGGCGGCGGCTACGCCGGGCTCGAGGCTCTCGCGGAGCTGCAGGACTTCGCCGCCGACGCGATTCAGCGCTACCCGCGCGCACGCCTGCACGGGATGCGCTGGACGCTGGTCGAGGCGACGTCGCGCGTCCTGCCCGAGATCGACGCGGGGCTCGCCGAATACGCCTGCGGCGAGCTGCGGGGTCGCGGCATGGACATCCGTCTCGACACGACGCTCGACCGGGTCGAGCTCGACCGGGTCGAGCTGTCGACCGGGGAGGCCATCCCCGCCCGCACCGTGGTCTGGACGGCCGGGGTCATCGCCCACCCGAGCCTGCGCTCGATGCAGCTGCCGCTCGACGAGCGCGGGCGGGTCACCGTCGACGACCACCTCGCCGTCGACGGGCTCGACGGGGTATTCGCGGCCGGCGACGGCGCCGCCGTGCCGAGCCCCGACGGCGGCCTCTGCCCGCCGACCGCACAGCACGCGATCCGTCAGGCCCGCGTCGCCGCCCGCAACATGGCCGCCAACCTCGGGGTCGGCCGGCCCGAGGCCTTCGCCTACCGCAGCCGCGGGTCGTTCGTGAACCTCGGACGCTGGAAGGCGGTTGCGAGCATCCCCGGCGGCATCACCCTGTCGGGCTTCCCCGCCTGGTGGGCGGCCCGCACCTACCACGTCAGCCAGATCCCCGGCCCCGCCCGCCGGCTCAGGGCCGTGGCCGACTGGACCGTCGGCCTGCCGTTCCGGCGCGACACCGCCGAGGTCGGCTCGATCGGCCATCCGCGACCGCTCCGCGACGAGCTCTACGAGCGCGGCGGCTCGCACCGTCCCCTCGGTTGATCGGCTCCGCCCGCAGGCTCGCGGAGGTCGGTCGAGCGCTGCGCCAGGCGCGGCGCCTCGCGGCCCACGACCGGCTCGACGGCGAGTCCTACCGCGGCTTGCAGCGGGCCCGCCTGCTGGCGATCATTCGCCACGCCGCGCGCGAGTCGCCCTTCTACCGCGAGCGGCTCGCCGGGCTCGCGATCGACGACTCGCTCGACATCGCCGCGGTCCCTACGCTCGACAAGGCGACGCTGCTCGAGAGCTTCGACCGGATCGTCTGCGATCCGGCGCTGACGCTGACGCGGCTCGAGGCGCACCTGGACGAGATCGAGCACCGCGACGGCGAGGACGTCCTGCTCGATGGCGAGCATCGCGTCATGGCCAGCGGCGGGACGAGCGGCCGCCGCGGGGTCTTCGTCTACGGGCGCGCGGACTGGTCGCTCGTCCTCGGCGGCCTGCTCCGCTGGACCGGGGACTACCTGGGGCTGCCGCCGAAGCTGCCGCGGCGCCGCCTCGCCGCGGTGGTCGCCGACAGCCCGCTCCACATGACCGCCCGGATGGGGCGCAGCGTCGATGTCGGCGCACACCGGATGTTGCGCCTCGATGCGCGAGCGCCGCTCGAGACGATCGTCGCCGCGCTCAACGGGTTCCGGCCGGACGCGCTGACGGCATACGCCTCGATCGCGGCGCTGCTCGCCGACGAGCAGCTCGCCGGCCGCCTCCGGATCGCGCCCGCCACGGTCGCCACGACGAGCGAGGTCTGCAGCGCCGCGATGCGCGACCGGATCGAGGCCGCCTGGGGCCGGGTGCCGTACAACGGCTACGCCGCCACCGAGACCGGGATGCTCGCCACCGACTGCGACCGCCATCAGGGTCTGCACGTCCTCGAGGACCTCGTCCACGTCGAGGTCGTCGACGAGTCGGGCCGGGAGGTCGCCGCCGGGACGCCGGGGGCGAGGCTGCTCGTCACCAACCTGGTCAACCGCACGCAGCCGCTGATCCGCTTCGAGCTCGACGACCTCGTCACGATCTCACCCGATCCCTGCCCGTGCGGTCGGCCCTCGGCGCTGCTGGCGGGCGTCGACGGCCGCAGCGACGACATCCTCACGCTTCCGGGCGGCTCCGGCGGGACCGTCCCGGTCCATCCGCTGGTCCTGCGCAGCCCGCTCGCCGCGGTCCCCGGGCTGCGGCAGTACCGGGTGATCCACCACCCTGGCGGGATCACGATCGAGGTCGTGGCAGCCGCCGGCGCCGCCGATGTGGCCGCCGCGGCGGAGCGGGCCGTGATCGCTGCGCTGCGCTCGTCCGGCGCGTCGGTCCCTCCGGTCGCGGCCGTTCGCGTCGAAGCGATCGAGCGCCATCCCGGATCGGGCAAGGCGAAGGTCGTCGTCTCCCGCGACGCCTGACCGCCTCCGCGCCGCTCCGGGAGGCAGCGGGTGAGGCGTTCGCGGCGCCGGGTGATTAGCCATCACGTCCAAATGAAGGACTGAAGTTCATCCAATCTGTCCATTGACCTTGTCGCACCCCGGTGGGAGGTTGCGCGCAATCGCCTGAGATATTTTCAGGGCACAGCCAAGGGAGGCAAGGATGGGTACGAAGCCGTTCGACCGGGCCCCGGGAAGCGGGCTCCACGTCGCAGTCGCGTTGGGTGTCATCGTCATGCTGGTCGTCGCCATCTCGACCGCCACGGCAGCGGCGAGCGGCAAGCACCGCCACGGCCACAAGGCGACGGCGGACACCGTCCTGCGCGACGGCTTCGTCTACACGGTCGACGACCGTGACAGCGTCGCCGACGCGATCGCGGTCAAGAAGGGCAAGATCCTCTACGTCGGCTCCGACCGGGGCGCGCGCCGCTACATCGGCCACGGGACCGACGTGGTCGACCTCGACGGCCGCATGGTCATGCCCGGCATGATCGACGGTCACATCCACGACATCATCGATCCCGCGCAGCCGACCTGCGATCTCGGCGGCGGGCCGTTGACGATCCCCGAGTTCCGTGCGCTCGTGGCCGCGTGCCTCGAGGACCCGGCGCTGCACACCGCCGCTCCCGGCGCGCCCGACGACTTCCTCGTCATCGACGGCTTCTACGCGCAGTTCCTGCGTCCCGCCGGGACCCTGCCCACCAAGGCGCTCTTCGAGGGCCTCACCGACCGGCCGATCTTCGCCAACTTCGCCGTCACCACGCACGGCGGGCTCGTCAACCAGGCGGCGCTCGACCTCGCCGGCATCACCGCCGCGACGCCGGATCCGCCCGGCGGGCACATCCTGCATGGGCCCGACGGCGAGCCGAACGGCTTCCTCGCCGACTTCCCGGCCTCCGGCCTGGTCTCGAGGTTGATCCCGCCGCCGCCGCCGCTCACCCTGCAGCAGCAGGTCGATCTCGCCGGCTCGCGGATGAAGACGTTCGTCGAGAAGGGCATCACCGGCTTCTACGTGCCGGGGAGCCGCCTGGCCCCGGTCTTCCAGGAGCTGCGCCAGCAGCACGGCCTGCCCGTGCGGGCGCACTTCGGCGCCAGCGGTACGCGGGGAGCACCGCTCGGGACCCCCGCCGAGCGTGAGGCCTACTACGCACAGATCGAGCAGGTTCGCGAGGACATCGAGAAGCGCGACCAGCTCCCGGCGCAGGTGTACGCGTGGCGCCCCGGGGTGGAGGAGAAGGGCCCGCGGCTCGTCGCCGAGCCCGGCGTCGCGATCCCCGGCGTCAAGCTGCTCGACGACGGGCTGATCCAGTACCCGACGCAGACCGCCGCGATGCTCGAGCCGTATCTCGACGAGAACGGCGACCCGCGGACCGATCCGGACGCACGCGGGTACCTGGCGATCGAGAGCGACATCCTCAACCCGTTGGTCAAGGGCCTGATCGAACGCGGCTTCCAGGCCCACATCCACGCGATCGGCGATCGCGGCGCGCGGACCACGCTCGATGCCTTCGAGCACGCGAAGCGCTGGAACGCGAAGCTCGAGCACAGGTCGCGGCCGACGATCGCCCACGCCGAGCTCGTCGATCCGGCCGACATCCCGCGCTTCGCGCGCCTCAACGTGACGGCCTCGATGGGCCTGCAGTGGGCGAAGCCGGCTCCGGACTCGACCGAGGCTGTGATGCCCTACGTCGGCCCGGAGCGCTGGAACTACTACGAGCCCTCGGGCTGGATCACCAACGCCGGCGGCCGGGTCTCGCAGGGAAGCGACTGCTGCCTCGATCCGTTCAAGCCGTTCATCGGACTCGAGGTCACGGTCCTCCGCGAGGCGGACTGGGGTCCCGAGTTCCCGCAGTTCGAAGGGAAGCTCAACGACGCCCCCGCCCTCTCGCTCGCGGATGCGATCCGGGTGGAGACGATCAACGGCGCCTACCAGCTGTTCCAGGACAAGGTCACCGGCTCGCTCGAGCAGGGCAAGCTCGCCGACCTGCTCGTCCTCGACCAGAACATCACCAAGATCCCGGCGGACGACATCTCCGAGACGAACCCGCTGATGACGATGGTCGGCGGCAAGCGGGTCTGGGTCGATCCGTCGATGCGCGCCGAGTGGGGCGCCGAGCAGGGCTGGGGCGGAGGCTGATCCCGGTCCGGACGGAGCCGCCCGAGCGGCTCCGTCCGGGTCGTACCGTCCATCCCGCCGGCCCGGTCGCGGCCGGACGGCGGGCCGAGCGGGGCGGGTCGCCCCGTCGGGGGCTCGCCTAACCTTCGCCGCCCGTGGCCTACGTCGTCATCTCCATCTGCTTCGCGGTCGCGACCGGGCTGATCGGGCGGGCCAAGGGCTCGAGCTTCTTCATCTGGTTCCTCGTCGGCGGCGTGCTGCCGCTGCTCGGGCTCGTCGCCGCCATCCTCTACCGGCGCGAGCAGGCCGAGCCCGAGCGCCGCTGCCCGCGCTGCGGCGCCGTCCACAAGCTCTACGTCCAGGTCTGCAACCGCTGCGGCGAGGACATGTACCTGCCCGACCCCTCCGAGGTCCGGCCCGGCCCCGACCTGCGCCGCAGCTAGGCGCCCGGGGGCCCGGCGGGCGGGCGGCCGGCTGGTATCCTCGTATGCAGCCGCGCATCGACCGCCCGCGGGTCGGTCGCGGCATCCGTACATTCCGCTTTCCGCCCGACCGACGATCTCCGGAGGTATTCGATGCGCGCCGCCGACGCTCTCTTCGAGGCCCTGAAGGCCGAGGGCGTCAAGCACATCTTCGGGATCCCCGGGGGCGCCAACCTGCCGATCTACGACGCGCTCTACGACGCCGACTTCGAGCACATCCAGGTTCGTCACGAGCAGTGCGCCGGACACGCCGCCGAGGGCTACGCGAAGGCCTCCGGCCGGGTCGGGGTCGCGTTCGCGACCTCGGGCCCCGGCGCCACGAACCTCGTCACCGCGATCGCCGACGCGCACATGGACTCCGTTCCGACGGTATTCATCACCGGCCAGGTCCGGACCGACCTGATCGGGACCGACGGCTTCCAGGAGGCGGACGTGACCGGGATCACGATGCCCGTCGTCAAGCACTCCTTCCTCGTCACCGACCCGAGCCAGATCCCCGACTACATCCACAAGGCCTTCCACATCGCCAAGACCGGGAGGCCCGGCCCGGTCCTCGTCGACATCCCCCAGGACCTGTCGAAGATGGACATCGACTACGAGCCGATCACGACGGCCCCGAAGCTGCCCGGCTACCAGCCGAACACCGAGGGGAACATCAAGCAGATCAGGATCGCGGCGAAGGCGCTCGCGAACGCGCGGCGACCCGTCCTCTACGCGGGCGGCGGCGTCATCAACGCCGCCGCTTCCGAGGAGCTCCGCGAGCTGGCCGGCTCCGACCGCTTCCCGGTCACCTGCACGCTGATGGGCCTGGGGGCCTTCCCGGCGCCGCACGAGCAGTGGCTCGGCATGCTCGGCATGCACGGGACCAGGACCGCCAACTACGCGATGGACGAAGCGGACCTGATCGTCGCCATCGGCGCCCGCTTCGACGATCGCATCACCGGCAAGCTGAGCGAGTTCGCGCCGCGCGCGAAGTTCGTTCACATCGACATCGACCCGGCCGAGATCTCGAAGAACGTGCCCGCCCACATCCCGATCGTCGGTGACGTCAAGAAGGTCCTGCCGAAGCTGACCGGCGAGTACCGGGCGCTCGCCCCCGACCCCTCCCGCCTCGACGAGTGGTGGCAGCGGATCGGCGGCTGGCGCGAGCAGTACCCGCTGCGCTACGAGGACGGCTCCGATCAGGAGATCAAGCCGCAGCTGATGGTCGAGGAGATGTACCGGGCGACCGGAGGCGAGGCGATCGTCACCTCCGACGTCGGCCAGCACCAGATGTGGGCGGCGCAGTACTACCACTTCTCGGAGCCGAATCGGTGGCTCAACTCGGGCGGTCTCGGGACGATGGGATTCGGCCTGCCGGCGGCGATCGGCGCTCAGGTGGCGATGCCCGACCAGCAGGTGGTCTGCCTCGCCGGCGACGGAAGCCTGATCATGGTCTGCCAGGAGTTCGCGACCGCGGCCGCGCACGAGCTGCCGATCAAGGTCTTCCTGATGAACAACGGCAACTTCGGGATGGTCCGGCAGTGGCAGGAGCTGTTCTGGGAGGAGCGGTACAAGGCGATCGAGATGGGCCCGAGCCCGGATTGGGTGAAGCTCGCGGAGG
>CAZTGN010000001.1:18286-26288 GCA_964613275.1 uncultured Conexibacter sp.
GGAGGCCTTCGGCTGGACCGGGATCCTCTGCGACCGCAAGGACGATCTCGCGGCAGCGATGAAGGCCGCGCTCGAGACCGAGGGCCCGGTGCTCCTCGATGTCCGCGTCACGCCGAACGAGAACTGCTTCCCGATGATCCCGGCGGGCGCCGCAGCCCGCGACATGGTCGGCTGAGGAAGGGGAGAGCGATGGCCGAACCCGGAGCCAAGAACCTGCTCGACCTCGACGATCTCAGTGCCGAGGGCGGCCTGACGGGGCGCCGTCACCTGCTCTCGCTGCTCGTCGAGAACCGGCCCGGCGTCCTCGCCCGGATCGCGAGCCTGTTCAGCCGCCGCGGCTTCAACATCGACACCCTCGCGGTCGGCCCGACCGAGGACCCCGACATCTCGCGGGTGACGCTGACCGTCGACGGCGCCGTCCACCCGATCGACCAGGTCACCAAGCAGCTTCACAAGCTCGTCAACGTGATCAAGATCCGCGACATGGATCCGGACACCGCCGTCGCCCGCGAGATGGCCCTGTTCCGGGTCAACGCCGCCGCCGACAACCGTGCCGAGATCATCGAGTTCACGCAGATCTTCCGCGCCCACATCGTCGATGTCTCGCGCCGCTCGATCACCATCGAGGTGACCGGGACGACCGAGAAGATCGACTCCTTCGAGCGCATGGTCCGACCGCACGGGCTGATCGAGATGGCCCGTACCGGAGAGGTCGCGATCACGCGGGCGCGCCCGGAGAGCTGACCGCCGCGGTCGAGACGGGCGGCCTCCTCGAGGCGATCGCGGATCTCGCCGAGCGGGCGGCCGAGGGCGATCGGCGACGGCTGATCAGCGCCACGGTCCCGGCCGGGGACGTGGATCCCTGCGCGGTGGCGTTCGCGTCCCGCCGTGCCGACGACCGCTGGTTCTGCTGGGAGGAGCCGGATCGTGACGGATTCGCGATCGGTGCGATCGGCAGCGTCCGCGACGTCGTCTCGCGCGGCCCGGCCCGCTTCGCCGATCTGCGGGTGGACGCGGCGTCGCTTCTCGGCTCCCGGCTCGCCTCCGAGCCCGACGACATGCCGCCGGGCGCCGGGCCGCTCTGGGTCGGGGGTATGGCGTTCGCCGACGACGCCGCCGGGACCGGGGCCTGGGCATCGTTGCCGCCCGCGCTTCTGACGATGCCCGAGGTCCTGATCGCGGGGAAGTCGGGGCGGCGGATGCTCACCGTCTGCGCGATTGCCGGCCCCGACCTCGACCCGGCGGACGTTCACGCCCGCGTCGCTGCCCGGGTCGCGGGGATCCGCGCCACGCCGCTGCCGCCGCTCGATCCCATGCCGGGCCCGGTCGAGGTCAGCTCGACCAGGCCGCCGGTCAGCTACGAGCATGCCGTCACCGCCGCGGTCGCGGCGATCCGGGCGGGCCGCTCGCGCAAGCTCGTGCTCGCCCGCGAGGTGCGGGTGACCGCGTCGGCGGCGCATTCGCCGGCGGCGCTGTTCGGGGCGCTCCGCTCCGCGTTCGGCTCCTGCTTCTGCTTTTGCGTCGGCACCTCCGAAGCGGCGTTCGTGGGCGCCAGCCCGGAGCTGCTCGTGCGCCGCAGCGGCGCCGTCGCCGCGACCGTCGCCCTGGCGGGCTCCGCCCGCCGCAGCGCCGACCCCGCGGTCGACGACCACCTCGGTGAGCAGCTTCGCCTCAGCGACAAGGACCGATCCGAGCACGCGATCGTCGTCGAGCGGATCGGCAGGCGCCTGGCGCCGCTGTCGGTCTGGGTCGAGCGCGCTCCCGAGCCGGTCGTGATCAGGGTCGCCAACGTCCAGCATCTCGCGACCCCGATTCACGCCCAGCTCGCCGAGTCGCGGTCGGTCCTCGAGCTGGCCGAGCTGCTGCATCCCACCCCGGCGGTGGGCCCCGAGCCGCTCGACCCTGCCGGCGTCGCGATGATCGCCGAGCTCGAGCGGCTCGAGCGCGGCTGGTACGCGGGGCCGGTCGGCTGGATGGACGCCGTCGACGACGGCGAGTTCTGCGTCGCGCTGCGCTCGGCCCTCCTGCGCGATCGCACCGCGCACCTGTTCGCCGGAGCCGGCATCGTCGCCGACTCCGATCCCGCTGCCGAGCTCGCCGAGACCGAGATCAAGCTCGGGGCGCTGCTGCCGCTGCTCGCGGGCTGAGGCGGGACGGCGGCCGACTCAGCTCGTCGCCGACGCCACGGCGGCCGCGATGCGGCGGTGGAGCCCGACATTGTCCCCGCGGTCGATCGGCACGTGGGCGAGAACACGATCGCGCTCCGCCAGCGCGGCGATGCCGGCTTCGTCGGACACCCGCTCGTAGGGGAGGCCGTAGGCCGCGGCGACGGGCTCGAGGTCGAGCCCCGACGGCGTCGTGAAGAGCCGCCGGAACCGGTCCGACTCGATCTGGTCCGCCTGCGGCAGGAAGTCGAAGATGCCGCCGCCGCCGTTGTCGACGACGACGATGCGCAGCGGTGTCGCGACCCGCGCGGCCAAGGCGAGGCCGCCGATGTCGTGGGCGAGCGCGAGATCGCCGATCACGATCCAGGCCGGCTCGGCCGCGCCGAGCCCGATCCCGGCGCCGGTCGAGACGAGGCCGTCGATCCCGTTCGCCCCGCGGTTCGCATGGAAGGTGACCGCTCGCGACCCTCCCTCGAGGAAGGTCTCGGCGTCGCGGATCGGCATGCTGGAGCCGAGCAGGGCGCGCTCGCCGTCGCCGTAGGCGCGTCCGAGGGCTCGGTGCAGGACCGGCTCGCTCAGGCTTCCGGATCCGCCGAGATGGGCGGCAATCGCCTCGCGGGCGGCCGACTCCGCGGCGCTCCAGCCCAGAAGCCACGGCGACCGTTCGATGCGGGCCTGCGGCAGAAGCGGCAGCAGGCGCTCGATCAGCGCCTCCGGGTCGGCGCGGACGAGCGCGCCGGCGATCCGGCTCGGCTCGTTCCAGCGACCGGGGGGATCGACGACGATCTGGTCGCAGCCGCACCGGCGGAGCCAGAGCCGCAGCGCCTTGCTGGTCGGCATGTCGCCGAACCGGAGCACGAGGTCGGGCGCCAGCCCGGTGCGGCCGGCCCGGACGATCAGATCGTAGGCCGTGATGACCGCGGTGCGGTCGTGGGGCCCGAACCGGAGCTGCGAGGTCGGGTCGGCGAGGAGCGGAAACCCGGTGCGCTCGGCGAGCGCGCTGATCGCCGCGACGAGGCGCCGGTCGGGAAGCCGGCCGGCGACGATCATCCCCCGGGCCGCCTGCCCGACCGCCTCCGCGGTCGCGGCCACGAGATCATCCCCCGCCTCGCGGCCGGTGGGCGCGGCGGTCAGCGGCCTGCCTCCCGACCGTCCCTCGAGCGCGAGCTTCCCGTCGGCGCTGACGTCGGCGCCGGGCTCGGGGCCGAGCGGCTCGCGCCAGGTGAGGTTGAGGTGGACCGGCCCGCGGCCACCGCCCGCCTCGGCGACCGCCCGGGAGCCCGTTGCCCGCATGTGCAGCAGCCCTGCGTCATCGGCGCCGTGGGTCCCGACATCGCAGAACCACCGGACCGCTGAGCCGAACAGGCCGATCTGGTCGATCGTCTGTCCGGCCCCGACGGCCCGCAGCTCCGGCGGGCGATCCGAGGTGAGGGCGATCATCGGCACCCCGGCCTCGTCCGCCTCGACGAGGGCGGGATGCAGGTTCGCCGCGGCCGAGCCGCTCGTGCAGGCGACGATCGCCGGCACCCCGGATGCGAGGCCGGCGCCGAGCGCGGCGAAGGCGGCGCAGCGCTCGTCGAGGACGACCTCGAGCGCGATCGCGGGCTCGCGGTCGAGAGCGAGTGCGATCGGCGTCGAGCGCGAGCCGGGGGAGAGGAACGCGCGGCGGACTCCGGCACGGGCGAGCTCCTCGACGAGGGCCGAGGCGAGCGCGGTGTTGCGGTTCGTCGCGTCGATCATCTCAACCGCAGTCGCTCGATCGCATCGGGGTCGACGTCGACGCCGAGCCCGGGCGCGTCGCCCACGTCGATCTCGGGTCCGGACAGGTAGCCGTCATCGGCGAGATTGTCCGCGAACAGCGGCGATGTCGCCAGGCCGTGCGCCCTCCCGGCTGCGAATCCGTGCCCGCGGATCGCCTGCGCGGTGTGCGCGGCGGCGGCGATTCCGACGGCGGAGTCGAGCGCGCTGGACAGGTAGGCGGGGACCGCCGCGGCGATCTCGACCGCGGCGCCGGGGCCGCCCACCTTGGCGAGCTTCAGCGTCGCGGCGTCGAAGGCCCCGAGCCCCATCGCCGTCGTCGCCTCGGCGAGGTCGCCGACGCTCTCGTCGGCGACCACCGGCACGTCGGTGGCGGCCCGCACCGCGGCCAGCTCGGCCGCCGTCGGACATGGCTGCTCGACGAGCTCGATGCCGAGCGGCCCGAGCGACGCGATCCGGGCGCGCGCGGTCGCCACGTCCCACGAGCCGTTCGCATCGACCCGCAGCAGCGTCCCGGGGCCGGCTGCCGCCCGCACCGCCCCGATCCGGTCGAGATCAGCGGCGTCGCCGACCTTGACCTTCAGGGTTCCGAAGCCGGCCCGCACGGCCGACACCGCCGCCGATGCCGCGACCTCGGGCGGATCCGCGCCGATCGTCGCGTTGCAGGCGACCGCGGCGGCGGCGCTCGCCCCGAGAAGCCGCCACGCCGCTCGGCCCTCGAGCTTTCCCCGGAGATCGAGCAGGGCGATGTCGATCGCCGAGACGGCCTGCGGCCCGGCGCCTCGGGCCCCGCAGCGGGCGCGGGCGTCGGCGGCGAGCCGCGCCGGCTCGATCCCGATGACGGCGCCGGTCAGCTCGGGCCTGCAGGCGTTCTCGAGCTCGTGCTGCACGGCCGTCATGCCGGGTCCGCCGCGGAGGCTCATCGGCACCGCGTCGCCCCACCCGATCGTGCCGTCGGAGCACTCGATCCGGACGAGCAGCATCTCGCGCCGATCGAGGCGGCCGGTGGCGGTCAGGTAGGGGCGCGCGAACGGGAGCGCGATCGGGATCACGTCGAGCTCGGTGATCCGCATATCGCCCCTAGACCAGCAGGCCGATCGAGACCAGCAGCGCGTATGCCGCGAGCAGCGCCCCGGTCGCCGCCAGGGCGTCGTTCAGCGCCGATCCGTCGGTACGCCCGCGGACCGCCCGGACCGGGGCGACCGCAAGCGGCAGGCTGAGCAGGCCCGCGAGCCCCCAGGGCGATCCGTCGCCGAGCCAGAGCGCCGGCGGCAGCAGTGCGTAGGACAGGGCGATCATCGTGACGTAGAGATCGCGGCTGCGACGACGACCGATCCGGACCGCGAGCGTGCGCTTGCCGGCGCGGCGGTCGGTATCGATGTCGCGGACGTTGTTGACGACCAGGATCGCCGCCGAGAGCAACCCGATCGGGATCGAGAGCAGAACCGGCAGCGCCTGCAGGTCCTCGAGCTGGACGTAGTAGGAGCCGTTGACGGCGACGAGGCCGAAGAAGAGGAACACGAAGACCTCGCCGAGGCCCTCGTAGCCGTACGGGCGGGGCCCGCCCGTGTAGAGGATCCCGGCCGCGATCGAGAGGATCCCGATCGCGAGGATCTCGGGGCCGACGACGATCGTCAGGTAGAGGCCGGCGAGCGCCGCCACGCCGAACGCTCCCCACGTCGCGTGGAGGACCCGGCGCGGGGCGACGAGGCCGGCGGCCGTGACCCGGACCGGCCCGAGCCGATCGACCGTGTCGGCGCCGCGCTTGGCGTCGGAGTAGTCGTTGGCGAGGTTGGTGCCGATCTGGATGAATACCGCGCCGATCACGGCGGCCGCGAGCCTGGGCCAGCTGAACGCCGCCGCGTCCGGGGCGGTGTCGATCGCCGCCCAGGCCGCCGCGCTGCCGACGAGCACCGGCGCGAGCGCCGCCGGCAGGGTCCGCGGCCTCGCGGCCATCGCCCAGGTACGGAGTCCGTTCAAGGTCCGCTACGTGATCGGTCCCGCGTGATCGGGCATCGAGACGGGGTCGGCCGGCTAGGGCCGGCGGGGGAACCTCGAGAAGTCGGGCGGACGCTGCTCCCGGTAGGCGTCGCGCCCCTCCTGGCCCTCCTCGCTCATGTAGAAGAGCAGCGTCGCGTCGTGGGAGAGCTGCTGCAGGCCGGTGATCCCGTCCTCGGCGGCGTTGAAGCTCGACTTCAGCAACCGCAGCGAGAGCGGTGAGAGGAAGCTCATCTCGCGGCACCAGGCGACCGCCTCGCGCTCGAGGTCGGCGGTCGGCACGACCGCGTTCACCAGCCCCATCGCGAACGCTTCGTCGGCGTCGTAGAGACGGCACAGGAACCAGATCTCCTTGGCGCGCTTGGCGCCGATCTGCCGGGCGAGCAGGCCGGCGCCGAACCCGCCGTCGAAGCTGCCCACGCGCGGCCCGGTCTGGCCGAACCGGGCGTTGTCGGCGGCGATCGTCAGATCGCAGACGAGGTGGAGGATGTGACCGCCCCCGACCGCGTAGCCGGCCACCGCCGCCAGCACCGGTTTCGGGGTGCGGCGGATCTGAACGTGCAGGTCGCCGACGTCGAGTCGTCCAACCCCGTGACCGGCGACCTCGTCGGAGCCGATGTAGCCGTCGTCGCCGCGGATCGACTGATCCCCGCCCGAGCAGAACGCCTCATCACCGGCGCCGGTGAGGATGATGGAGCCGACGTCGAGGTCGTCGCGCGCCCTCGTGAAGGCGTCACGGAGCTCAGCCAACGTCGGCGGTCGGAAGGCGTTGCGCCGCTCCGGCCGGTTGATCGTGATCCGGGCGATCCCGTCGCCCTTCTCGTAGAGGATGTCCTCGTAGTCGCCGGCGCCGCTCCACTCGATCGGCGCGTAGAGGTCCGCCTCCGGCGGCGCGTTCTTGTGTCGTTCGGGCATCGTCCTTGCTGGTTGCGATCGGCCGGGCCACGGCGACCCGACGATTTCGGCAACGATAGCCCGCCGGCGGTCGCCGCCCGGGCCCGGAGATGAAGGCAGCACCGACAGACTGGCTCGATCGAAGCGCCCGCACCCGTCCGGGCACGGTGGCCATAGCCGCCGATGGTGAGGCGCTCGACTACGCCGCCCTTCGCGCCGAGGCGGGAGCGGTGGCGGCCGCGCTGGCCGACGTCGGCGTCGGGGCGGGCGACCCGGTCGCGATCGACCTGCCGCCCGGAGCCGCGCACGCGATCGCGCTGCATGGCGCGATCCTCGCCGGCGCGGTCACCCAGTCGCTGCCGGCGACCGGTCGCGGGGGGGTCGACGTCGCCGTCGGCGCCCACTGCATCGACGCCGCCTGGATGGATCGCGCCCGCGTCCGCGACGCGGCCCGCTCGACGCTGACGCGGCATCCGTCGCGCCCGCTCACCCGGGTCCTGAGCAGTGGCACCTCCGGCGCCCCCAAGCCGGTCCTGCTGACCGCGGCCAACCATCTGGGGAGCGCGCTCGCAAGCGCCCTCAACCTCGGCGTCGAGCGCGACGATCGCTGGCTCTGCTGCCTGCCGCTGAGCCACGTCGGCGGCCTGACGATCCTGATCCGCTCGGCGATCTACGGAACCGGAGCCGTGATCCACCCCGGCTTCGACGTCGACCGGGTCGGCGCGGCCTTCGAGGCCCGCGAGGCGACCCTCGCCTCGCTCGTACCGACCCAGCTCGTGCGCCTGCTCGATGCGGATGCGCCGATCGACCGGCCGCGGCTCCTGCTGGTCGGCGGCGGGCCCGTCGGGGCGGAGGTCCTCGACGAAGCGATCGGACGCGGCGCCGTCGTCGTCCAGACCTACGGGTTGACCGAGGCCTGCTCGCAGGTCTGCACGCTGAGCCCGCACGAGGCCGCCGAGCGGGCCGGCTCGGCGGGCCGGCCGATTCCGGGCACCGAGGTCCTCGTCGACGGCGATGAGATCCTCGTCCGCGGGCCGACGGTGGCACCCGGGTCGGTCGCCGCCGACGGCTGGCTCCATACGGGCGACGTCGGCCGGAACGACCGCGACGGCTGCCACTGGGTCGAGGGTCGTCGCGACGACCAGATCGGACGCGGCGGCCAGAACGTGCGCCTGCCGCGCGTCGAG
>CAZTGN010000001.1:26298-38904 GCA_964613275.1 uncultured Conexibacter sp.
GGGGTCGTCGACGTCGCCGTCGTCGGCCGCGAGGATCGTGAGTGGGGGCAGGCCGTGACCGCGTTCGTCGTCGCCGCCGGCGATGTCGAGGCCGCCGAGCTGATCGCCCATGCCCGATCGCAGCTCGCTCCTCACGAGGTGCCGAAGGGGGTCGAGCTGGTCACCGAGCTGCCCCGGACGGCGTCCGGCAAGGTTCAGCGCCGCCTCATCACCTAGCCCCCCTTGGCCATCTCACCTACATATGTCGCAGGCAGGATGACCCACCCTCGGGGCGGCAGCAGCTTCGGCAGGGGTGGGCCATCTCACCTACATATGTCGTAGGCAGGATGACCCACCCCGAAGGGCATTCCGGCGACGTGTAGGCTGGCGCGTCGGGCCGGCGGCGGCCCCGGCACGCAGGAAACGAACGGAAGGGCGGAATGGGCCACGACAGCACGATGATCTACGAGGACGACACGACCCTCGAGCCGCTCGAGGGCAGGACCGTCGCGATCCTCGGCTACGGCTCGCAGGGCCATGCCCACGCGCTCAACCTGAAGGAGTCGGGCGTCGACGTCGTCGTCGGCCTCCGCCCCGACTCCGGGAGCCGCGCCGATGCCGAGGCGGCGGGCCTCGAGGTCCTCGATGTCGCCGACGCGGCAAGTCGCGGCGACGTCGTGATGATCCTGCTGCCGGACGAGAAGCAGGCCGAGATCTGGGAGGCCGAGATAGCCGACGGGGTCGCCCCGGGCAACCTGCTCATGTTCGCGCACGGGTTCGCGATCCACTTCGACCAGATCGAGCGACCGCCCGGCGTCGACGTCGGCCTGGTGGCGCCGAAGGGCCCCGGTCACCTCGTCCGCCGCCAGTTCGAGGAGGGCCGCGGGGTCCCGTGCCTGATGGCGGTCCACGCCGACGAGACCGGCGATGCCCGCGACCTCGTCCTCGCCTACGCGAAGGGAATCGGCGGCACCCGCGCCGGGGTCATCGAGACGACGTTCAAGGACGAGACCGAGACCGACCTGTTCGGCGAGCAGGCCGTCCTCTGCGGCGGCACCAGCGAGCTCGTCCAGGCCGGCTTCGAGACGCTGGTCGAGGCCGGCTACGACCCGCGGCTCGCCTACTTCGAGTGCCTGCACGAGCTGAAGCTGATCGTCGACCTGATGTACGAGAAGGGCCTGCAGGGGATGCGTCACTCGATCTCGAACACGGCCGAGTACGGCGACATGACGCGAGGGCCCCGGGTGATCACCGACGAGACCCGGCAGGCGATGCGGCAGATCCTCGCCGACATCCAGTCGGGCGAGTTCGCCCGCGAGTGGATAGCCGAGAACCGCGCCGGCGGCGAGAGCTTCGATCGGATGCGAAACGAGGCCAAGGGCAAGCAGATCGAGCAGGTGGGTGGGGAGCTGCGCTCGATGATGCCCTGGATCCGGGACTGACCTTGGCGGCGCGCCTCGCCCTCGCGGCCGCGCTCGCCCTGGTGCTGGCCCTGTCGGCCTGCGGCGGCGACGATGCGACCGTGACGGTGACCGAGACCGGGGCCGCGGGACCGACGCCGGGGCCGCCGGCGACGACGTCGCCCACGACCACGGGGGAGACCACGACGACCGGCGAGGACGGCGGGACGCCGCCCGCCGACGTGAACGTCGACGAGCTGACGGCGTTCAGCTCCCCGACCGGCAACATCGGCTGCTACATCGATCCCGGCAGCGTCCGCTGCGACATCGGCGACCGCGACTGGGAGCCGCCGCCGGCGCCGCCGGGATGCGAGCTCGACTACGGCCAGGGGATCGAGCTCGAGGCCGGCGGCAGGGCGGCGTTCGTCTGTGCCGGCGACACCGCGCTCGGCGGCGGCGAGGCACTCGACTACGGCAGCTCGATCGCCGCCGGCCTGCTCCGCTGCGAGAGCGAGGAGTCGGGAATGACGTGCCGCGACGCCGAGACGGGCCGCGGCTTCTCGATCGCCATCGAGGGCTACGAGATCTTCTAGACGATCCGGGCGCTCAGCTCGGCGGGGGAGGCGGGGGCGGCTCGACCGGCGCGGACTGGGCCGGCAGCGGCGCCTCGTTGACCGGCAGCTGCGGCGGCGCCGGCAGCGCCGGAGCGTCGGCCGGGTACGCCTGCGGCGGCAGGTCGAGCAACCGCGGGTGGATCTCCGTCAGCAGCAGCAGGAACGCTCCGGCGCGGGTGCTGTAGGCGAGCGAGACGCGCAACGCGTCATGCATCGTCGCCGACTGCCGACCGGTGAAGAGGACCCGCCACCAGGTGACGAACGCGGCGCCCATGTAGACGTAGGAGAGCCCGAAGAGGATCACCTGCTGCGGGAAGCTGAGCACGTACTTGAAGAACGTCTGCGCGCGCCGGTACTCGACCTGCTGCGGCGCCACCTCGACCCGGACCGGGTAGTCGTCGCGGTCGGGCATGAACGGCGGCCACTCGTCGGTGACGAGCATCGTGAAGCCGTTGATCTGCGCGCCCAGCTTGACGTAGCCGGCGACGAAGTCGTAGAGCCCCTGCGGATAGCGCTTCGTGAACATCATGGCGAACCAGGCGCCGATCGCGGCGATCATCGCGACGATGCCGTAGAGGCCCAGCCACAGGTACCAGGGAATCGCGACGATCAGGCGGAAGAAGACGGTCACGCGGTCTCTCGCCTCGGCGTAGTCTGCCTCGAAACGGACTGGGTTCATGGTTAGCTCACTCCATTCGCGATTGCCGGTTGCGAGCGGAATATATGGACACGGCCGGACCTCAAGATCGTCATCGGGTGGGGCGACTGGGCGACGCCGTAACCTGTCGCGGCCCATGGTTGACACGGACAGCATCGCGGTCCGGATTCCGGAGGATCTCAAGCCGGCCGACGGCCGCTTCGGCTGCGGCCCGTCGAAGGTCCGCCCTGATGCCTTGGCGCGCCTCGCGGACTCCGGCGCCCTGATCGGAACCTCGCACCGGCAGGCGCCGGTTCGCGGGCTCGTCGGCCGCGTGCGAACCGGGATCGCCGAGCTGTTCGAGGCTCCCGACGGCTACGAGGTGGTGCTCGGCAATGGCGGCGCCACCGCCTTCTGGGACGCGGCTGCGGCCTGCCTGATCCGCGAGCGGTCCCTGCATCTCGCCTATGGCGAGTTCTCCTCGAAGTTCGCCAGGGTGGCGGCGTCCGCGCCATTCCTCGAGGACCCGATCCTCGTCGAGGCGGAGCCCGGCGACGCTCCCGAGCCACGCGCCGATCCCGCCGCCGACGTCGTTGCGTGGGCCCAGAACGAGACCTCCACCGGCGTCGCGGTGCCGGTCGCGCGGCCGCCGGGGGCGGCCGGCGCGCTCGTTCTCGTCGATGCCACCTCCGGGGCCGGAGGCATGCCGGTCGACGTCGCCGAGGCCGACGCCTACTACTTCGCCCCCCAGAAGGGCTTCGGTTCGGACGGAGGGCTGTGGCTGGCGCTGCTCAGTCCGGCGGCGATCGAGCGGATCGGTGAGCTCGACGGGGTCGGCGGACGCTGGCAGCCGCAGTCGCTCGCGCTGGCCACTGCACTCGAGAACTCGCGCAAGGATCAGACCTACAACACGCCGGCCCTCGCCACGCTGATCCTGCTCGCCGATCAGCTCGAGTGGATGCTGGGCAACGGCGGCCTCGATTGGTGCGTCGGTCGCTCGCGCGCCAACGCCGATCACGTCTACGGCTGGGCTGAGGGCTCCGGGTTTGCGAGCCCGTTCGTCCTCGATGCGACCAAGCGCTCGCCGGTGGTGGCCACGATCGACCTCTCCGAGGCGATCGACGCGAAGGCCGTCGCCGCAGCGCTGCGGGCGAACGGGATCGTCGATACCGAGCCGTACCGGAAGCTCGGCCGCAACCAGCTGCGGATCGCCATGTTCCCCGGGATCGAGACCTCGGACCTGCAGGCTCTCACCGCGTCGATCGACTGGCTGATCGGCAACTGCGATGGAGTACGGGCGTGATGGCAGACCGGCCGAGGGTCCTCATCAAGGAGAAGATCGCGGACGCGGGCATCGAGCTCCTGCGCGAGCGCTTCGACGTCGAGGTCGGCACCGACTGGCCCGAGGGGGAGCTCGAGCGCCGGATCGGCGAGTTCGACGCGATCCTGATCCGCTCGGCGACGAAGATGACCGCCGAGCTGATCGGGCGGGCGGGACGGCTGCGGGCGATCGGCCGGGCCGGCACCGGCGTCGACAACGTCGACATCGAGGCCGCCACCAAGCGCGGGATCATCGTCGCAAACGCCCCCGAGTCGAACTCGGTGGCCGCCGCCGAGCACACGCTCGCCCTCGCCCTGGCGCTGTTCCGGAACGTGCCGCAGGCGCACGCGACCCTCGCCGACGGCGAGTGGGCCCGCTCGCGCTTCGGCGGCCACGAGCTCTACGGCAAGACGCTCGGCGTGATCGGGTTCGGCCGGATCGGCCAGCTCGTGGCGCGACGGGCGCTCGCCTTCGACATGGAGGTCCTCGCCTTCGACAAGTTCGTCTCCGCGGAGCGCTTCCGCGAGCTCGGGGTCGAGGGCGTCACGATCGACGAGCTCTACGCCCGCTCGGACCTGCTCACGGTCCACCTGCCGAAGACGCCGGAGACGATCGACTGGATCGATGCGGCGGCGCTGGCGAAGATGAAGGACGGGGTCCGGATCGTCAACTGCGCCCGCGGCGAGCTGATCGATCTCGCCGCGCTCGAGGCGGCGCTCGACTCCGGCAGGGTCGCGGGCGCCGCCCTGGACGTCTTTCCTTCCGAGCCGCTGACCGAGCACCCCCTGTTCGGGCGCGACGATGTCGTCGTCACCCCGCACCTCGGCGCATCCACGGCCGAGGCGCAGGATCGCGCCGGCACCGTCACCGCCGAGCAGATCGCGGCCGCGCTGACCGGTGGCGTCGTCACCAACGCGGTCAACATCACCGCGGTCCGGCCCGAGACGATGGAGGCGCTGGCCCCCTTCGTGCCGCTCTGCGAGAAGCTCGGGCACCTAGCGCAGGGTCTCGGCAACGGCTCCGTGGACAGGGTCGAGGTGGAGGTCCGCGGGCGGCTCGCCGAGCACGACACGCGGCTGCTCGGAATCGCGACCCTCGCCGGGATCCTCTCCGGTCACACCGAGGAGCCGGTCAACCTCGTCAACGCGCCCACGGTCGCCGAGGAGCGCGGCATCGAGCTGGTCGAGACGAGCGATAGCGTCTCGCCGGACTTCACCGAGCTGGTCACGATCCGGATCGACTCCGGCGGCGAGACCGTCGAGGTGGCCGGCACCGGCGTCGGGCCGCGCAACGACCCCTACCTGGTGCGCGCCTGGGGGCAGGACTTCTACCTGCCCTTCGCCGACCACATCATCGTCTTCCGCTACGACGACAAGCCGGGCATGATCGGCCTCGTCGGCTCCACCTTCGGCGAGCACGGGGCGAACATCGTCTCCGCGGCCGTCGGCGCCGAGGGAGGGGCGCCCGAAGCGGTGATGGCGCTCACCGCGGACGCCCCGGTCCCGCCCGAGGTGGTCGCCGAGATCACCAGCCGCGACGATTTTCACGCCGGCCGCGCGATCGACTTCCCCTGAATGGCCGCCTAGCGATGCGCGCGGTCGTCATCCCCCGTCATGGCGGGCCGGAGGTGCTCGAGGTCCGGGAGCGGCCGGATCCGCCACTCGCCGCGGACGAGGTCCGGATCGAGGTCCGCGCGGCCGGGATCAACTTCGCGGATCTGATGGCCCGCTCGGGGATGTATCCGGACGCGCCGTCGCCACCGTGCGTGGTCGGCTACGAGGTCGCCGGCGTCGTCGAGTCGGTCGGCCCCGGGGTCGAGGGGATCGCGACGGGTGCCCGGGTGATGGCGGCGACCAGGTTCGGCGGCCACGCCGAGCTCTGCACGGTCCGCGCCGGCGACGTGATCGCCCTGCCCGATCGGCTCAGCTTCGCGCAGGGGGCGGCGGTGCCGGTCAACTACGGCACGGCGTACGCCGGTCTCGTCGTGATGGGCGGGCTGCGGACGGGCGATCGCGTCCTGATCCACGCCGCTGCCGGGGGCGTCGGCACCGCCGCCACCCAGATCGCCGCGAGCCGCGGCGCCGAGGTGTTCGGGACGGCCTCGGCGTCCAAGCACGACGCGATCCGGGCGCAGGGAGTGACCCACGCGATCGACTACCGCACGACCGACTTCGAGCAGGAGGTGATGGCGGTGACCGCCGGCGAGGGGATCGATATCGCCTTCGACGCGATCGGCCCCTCCAGCTTCCGCAAGGACTACCGGCTGCTTCGCCCCGGGGGCAGGCTCGTCTGCTACGGGATGAGCGAGGTCCAGTCCGGGCAGGGGCGGGACATCCCGGCCCTGCTCAGGGGCTTGGCGGGGATGGCGACGGCGACGATGCCGTGGTGGAAGAGCCTGGCGATCATGAACGAGAACAAGGGGGTCTTCGGGCTCAACATGCTGCACTGGTGGGATCGCGAGGGCAGCCTGACCCGCGTCGTCGGACCGCTTCGCGAAGACCTCGACGCGGGCCGGATCGAGCCGGTGGTTGCTGCATCTTTCCCGTTCGACGAAGCCGCTGCCGCGCACCGGCTGATCCACGAGCGCCGCAACGTCGGCAAGGTCGTGCTGGTGCCGTGAGCTCGCTCGCGGCCGCCTCGATCGGCAGCTTCTTCGACGAGCACGTCGTCGACGCCGGCAGGCTGCCGGCCTTCATCTACCTGGCTTTCTTCCTCGGCACCTTCGCGTTCATCCGCACGAGCGCCCACATGATCCGCGCCCAGGTGAGCTGGTGGCCCGGGAACGTCGAGGTCGGCGGCACCCACATCCATCACCTCGTCTGGGGGATCTGCCTGCTGTTGATCACGGGCTGGGTGGGCATCGTCCTGGTGGAGGGCCCGCCGGGCCGTGAGATCGTCGCCGCCGCGTTCGGCATCGGCTCCGGCCTCACGCTCGACGAGTTCGCGCTCTGGCTCGAGCTCGAGGACGTCTACTGGTCGGACGACGGCCGCAAGTCCATCGATGCGGTGATCGTCGCCGGGATCATCGCCAGCTTCGGCGTGCTCGGGTTCACGATCTGGGTCGATGCGGCGGACGAGGTCGCGGTCGTCGCCCACGCCGTGATCGGCTTCATCGGGGTCGGCGGGCTCGTGCTGGCGGTCATCAACTGCGCCAAGGAGAAGTTCGGGATCGCGCTGCTCGGCCTGGTCGTCCCGTTCCTGTCGCTGATCGGCGCCTTCCGCCTCGGGCGGCCGACCTCGCCATGGGCGCGGCTCTTCTACCGCAGCGAGCGCAAGCGCGAGCGGGCGCGCGCCCGCTTCGAGGGGCGCCGGATGCTGGAGCCGCCGCACGTGCCCTCTCTGCGCCACGTGCGCGAGTCGCTGCACCGCGATCGGGGCGGCGAGAGCGGCGCCGGCAGTCCCTGACGCTCAGATGGATCTAGGCGGGCTGCGTTCCGCTCGTCGCGGGTGGCTCGGTCACGGACGGCTCGGTCGCGTCGTCGTCGCCGCGGTCGAGCCGGTAGACCTTGAAGACGACGGCGATCGAGGCGGCGACGGGGATCGCGATCAGGGCGCCGAGGATGCCGGCGATCTGCGCGCCCATGAAGAGGACGACGATCGCGATCAGCGGGTTGACCCTGACGGCACGGCCGTAGAGGAGCGGCTGGACGACGCGATCCTGGAGCTGCTGGTAGATCAGGAAGGCGACGATCCAGATGATCATCGCGTCCGGGAACGAGTGCAGCGCCGCGACGAGGGCGACGACGATTCCGCCGATCGTCAGGCCGATCAGGGGCACGAGGTCGAGCAGCGCGACGAGGATCGCCAGCGGCACCGCGAGATCGACCCCGAGCAGCTCGAGCATGCCCCAGGCGAACAGGCCTGCCGCGATCGCCAGCGTCAGGTTGACGGTCACGTAGCCGCGGACGACGCCGTAGATGCCGGCGGCGATGTCGCGCCCCCGCTGCTCGTGGCGAGCGCCGACCCAGGTCAGGAGCCGATCGAGGATGCGGGGGCCCTCGAGCAGCAGGAAGAAGGCGAGGACGACCACCGAGACGGCGCTGACGAGGTGCTTGAGCAGGCTCACGGTGAACGACTCGAGCTCGCCGGCGGCGCTCGAGAACTCGCCGGGGAGGCCGCTGACCTGCGACTTCAGGGTGGCGGTCAGGTGGTACTGCTCGTTGAGGTCGCGGAACTGGTCACTGTCGTTCGCCCACTCCTCGGCATCGCGGATGTATCCCGGGCCGAGCGACCCGACCCGGCCGACCTCGTCGACCATCGGCGGGATCACGCTGAGGACGAGGAAGGCGAGCGCGACGAAGGCGAGCGCGAACGTCGCGACGATCGCGAGCCAGCGCGGCGCGTGGCGGCCGCGGATGCTGATCCGGCCGATCAGCTCGACCGCGGGGGCGAGGACGAGCGCCAGGAAGATCGCGGTCACCAGCCAGCGGATCGTCGTATCCACCTCGACGACGATCAGGCCGAGGAGCGCCGCCGCGGCAACGGTCAAGAGCGCCACGGCGACGATCCTGAACACCGCCTGGGAGTTGATCGGGTCGCGATTCATGGGAGCGGCCTTGCCGGTCCTTGCACAGTTCCCCATGTCCGCTAGAGTCCCTGCCGGATGACCTTCCGGCCGACCAGCCTCGCGCTTCTCCTTCTCCTCCCCCTCCGGGGGGAATAGCGCTGGGCGGCGCGTCAGCCGCGAGAGACAGAGGGAATCCGAACCACCAGAGAGAAGGAGTCAGCGGATGAGCGCTGATCGGGTAGAGACGACGGGGGCCTACGAGCGGGTCGAGATCTTCGACACGACGCTGCGCGACGGCGAGCAGTCGCCCGGCATCTCGCTCAACACGCAGGAGAAGGTCGAGATCGCGAGCCAGCTCGCCCGGCTCGGCGTCGACGTGATCGAGGCCGGGTTCCCGATCACCTCGCCGGGTGATTTCGAGGCCGTGCAGGCGATCTCGCGGACGGTCTCGGGACCGGTCGTCTGCGGCCTCGCGCGAACCCAGAAGGGCGACATCGACGCCGCCTGGGGCGCGATCAAGGGGGCCGAGCGGCCGCGCATCCACACGTTCATCTCGACCTCGGACATCCACATCGAGCATCAGCTCCGGACCGATCGCGACGACGTCCGCGGCCAGGCCCGGGCCGCAGTCGCCCACGCCCGCGGACTCTGCGACGACGTCGAGTTCTCGCCGATGGACGCGACCCGGGCGGACGTCGAGTTCACCGCCGAGGTCTGCGGGATCGCGATCGCCGAGGGCGCCGGGGTGATCAACATCCCCGACACGGTCGGCTACACGACCCCGGCCGAGTACACGTCGTATCTGACCCGGCTCTACGAGCTCGTGCCCGAGCTGCGCGACGTCCGGCTCTCGGTCCACTGTCACGACGATCTCGGCCTGGCCGTGGCGAACTCGTTCGCCGGCGTCCAGGCGGGCGCCCGCCAGGTCGAGTGTGCAGTGAACGGGATCGGCGAGCGCGCCGGCAACTGCTCGCTCGAGGAGATCGTGATGCTGCTGCGGACCCGCCGCGTCGATCACGGCTTCGACACCGGCATGGAGACGACCGAGCTGGCGCGGACGAGCCGGATGGTCTCCCGCTTCACCGGCTACGTCGTCCAGCCGAACAAGGCGATCGTCGGCCGCAACGCGTTCGCGCACGAGTCCGGGATCCACCAGGACGGCGTCCTCAAGGAGCGGACGACGTTCGAGATCATGGACGCCCGCGACGTCGGGCTCGACTCGAATCAGATCGTGCTCGGCAAGCACTCCGGCCGCCACGCGCTCAAGGACGCCCTCGAGCAGCTCGGCTTCGTCGTCGAGGGCAACGCGCTGAACCAGGCGTTCAAGCGGTTCAAGGAGCTTGCGGACAAGAAGAAGCAGGTGACCGCCCTCGATCTCGAGGCGATCGTCTCCGACGAGATGCGGGAGGCCTCGCAGAAGTACGAGCTCGCCTGGTTCGCGGTCGAGGCCGGGACCCGGCGGAAGCCGATGGCCGAGGTCGGGGTGACGACGCCCGCCGGCGAGGAGGTACAGGGCCGCTCGAGTGGCGACGGGCCCGTCGATGCCGTCTTCGGCGCGATCCAGGCCGCGGTCGAGACGCGCTGCGAGCTCAGCCAGTACCTCGTCTCCGCCGTCGGCGAGGGCGATGACGCGCTCGGCGAGGTGACGGTGATGCTGCGCGCCCACGGACGGCTCGCCAGCGGCCAGGGCGTCTCGACCGACATCATCGAGGCCTCGGCGCAGGCCTACGTCCGCGCCCTCGCCAACGCGCTCGACGGCGCCGCGGTCCGCGAGGCGGAGACGGTGGCGGCCGACGCCGCGTCGGCGTCGCCGTTCCCGCCGGGACCGTAGACGCAGGCAGCATCTTCGACCTTCCGCCAGGGACCGCACCGGGCGTCTCCTCCGTACCAGGGGCATGGAGCACCGGGGACGCTTGACGACACTGGTGGTCGCGGCCGCTCTGCTGATTGCCGCGCCGGTACTCCTCGCGGCGGGCGGCATGCCGGCACCGCCGGATTCACAGCAGGCGCAACGCGACACCAAGCTCTACCTGGGCGGAATCGGCGAGCTCAGGATCGTCGATGTCCAGGAGGAGACGTCGCGGAGGATCGACATGCCGGAGATCGGGGCCGGCGACCCGCCGTACCTCATCGCGCCGGTCGGCGAACGCCTTGCGATGTGGTCCTACGACGTGACGAGCGTGCCCTTCGATCGGCCGAAGTCACGCCCGACGATGCTGGCCCGGAATGCCTGGATATTCATCCCGTCGGCGAATCCAGATGCGATCTGGGTCGGGTACCTCGCTCCGCGGCCGAATCGTGAACGTCGTCTCGACGAGCTCCGTGAGATCGACTCTCGTGGGCGGACCCTCCTCAGGGCTGTGGATCCGCCGCAGGGGCGTTGGCCATTCGCGTCCCTCGCAAGCGGGCTGCTGTTCGACGGGCCCCGGGGCATGAAGCTCTGGAACCCGCACACCGAGCGGACGATCCGCAGCATCCCGACGAGGAAGATTGGCGATCCAGGGCCGGTTCACGGCGACGTTCTGGTCTCGTGCGGGGTCTCGTGCCGGCGCGTGACGTTGACCGACTTCGCGAGCGGCGAGCAACGGCGTATCGGCGGTGTCGGCGGCAGCAGGCTAGTGTCCTTCGAAGCCGCCTTCTCGCCGGACGGCTCGAAGCTGGCCGTCCCCGTGCTCCACGGCCTCCGGGGATGGCGGAGCTACTCGGAGCGGGGTCGCCGTCTGGCGATCGTCGACGTCGAAAGCGGCAGGACGCACGTCGTCCCGCGATCGCACGTGCCCCCCGGCTACGTCTTCACGGGTTGGTCGAGGGATGGGCGGCAGGCATTCATCACCGGCGGCTCGAGACGACGCCGGATCGTCGCTTACACCCTCGGGAGGGTGCGAGCGGACCGGATCGCGGTGGGCGCGGAGAGGTTCTACGAGATGGTCGCGCGGTAGCCCCAGGGACCTGGTCAGTCGACATTCGTTGTTCGTGGCGCAACGGATGTAGACCTCACCGGGGCCATAGGGGACCGGGATAGACTGGCGCCGGCATGGGAGCGCTCGATGGCAAGGTCGCCGCGATCACCGGTGCGTCGTCGGGGATCGGCGAGGCGACGGCGCTGACGCTGGCCGCCGAGGGGGCGGCGGTGGCGCTAGCTGCCCGCCGCAAGGACCGGATCGAGGCGCTGGCGAAGCGGATCGAGGAGGACGGCGGCAGGGCGATCGCGATCGTCACCGATGTCAGCGAGGAGGAGCAGGCCAACGCGTTCGTGACGCAGGCGAGCGAGGAGCTGGGTCGCCTCGACATCCTCGTCAACAACGCCGGCGTGATGCTGCTCGGCCCGGTCGCCGGAGCCCCGACCGACCAGTGGCGGCGGATGATCGACGTCAACCTGCTCGGACTCCTGTACTGCACCCACGCGGCGCTGCCGATCATGGGCGCCGCCGGCAGCGGCGACATCGTCAACGTCTCCTCGGTGGCCGGGCGGACCGCCTCGCTGGGAAGCGGCGTCTACAACATGACGAAGTGGGGGGTGGTCGGCTTCTCCGAGGCCCTGCGTCAGGAGTGCTCGCGAGCGGGGGTCCGCGTCACCGCGATCGAGCCGGGCTGGGTCGACACCGAGCTCCAGGGCCACAACGAGCACCCCGCCGTCGTCGCCGGGATGGAGCGGGCGATGAAGGGGATCGAGAAGGTGCTCGAGGCCGAGGACATCGCCCGTGCGATCGCCTTCGCGGTCACCCAGCCCGCGCACGTCTGCATCAACGAGATCCTGATCCGGCCGACGACCCAGTCGAGATAGCTGCCGGCGGAATGCTCCGGCTTCGCCGTCCGCTTCCGCCGGACCGTTGGCGGGGCTGCGGCGGCGCTGAGATCACGGCGCCTCCTCGGGCTTCGCCCTGCGGGGGCGCCGGAAGCGGTGCGCCGCCTCTACGGGCACGGGGAATGCTCAGCTTCGTAATACGGAACGGGCGTATGTGATAACGTACGGCTCGATCCGATGGCAGCCGCACCGACAGCCGCTTTCGAGGCCGTTTCCGTCGACCCGGTCGCGATCGGCGCTCGCGTCAAGGCGCTGCGCGAGGCGATGGATCTGGCGCTCGGGATCTCGCCGAGCGCTCCGGCGTCGGCGCCGCGACGCTGTCGCAGGTCGAGCGCGGCGAGAG
>CAZTGN010000002.1:0-24957 GCA_964613275.1 uncultured Conexibacter sp.
TCGGCTCCTCGAAGCCGGCGATCATCCGCAGCGTCGTCGTCTTGCCGCAGCCGCTCGGCCCGAGCAGCGTGAAGAACTCGCCCTCCCGGATGTCGAGGTCGATCGAATCGACCGCAGTGAAATCGCCGAACCGCTTGGTGACCCCGCGCAGGCTCACCCCGGATCGAGCGTCGCCGTTCGATGTCGGTGTTGCTTCCGTAACTCCTCCTCACCCAGGCCCCGGAACTTGACCCCGGAAACCTAGCCTACTCGGGACTCTCGTCGAAGGCTCGGCTCCCGGCAATCACCGGTTGCCTCAATCTCGATCCCATCGGTTGTACATCTCGTACAATCAAGGCTCAGGAGCTTGAACCGAATCACCGTTGTCTGCTCCAATCCGAGGCACTACCTTTGTTCAAAGCGTCGAGTCGACCCGAAAGGCGGGAACCGTGGCTGTCAGCACCCCTCAGGCTATCCACCCCAAGAGCGAGGTCGCGGGCGCGAGCCTGCAGGAGACGGCGCGCAGGCACCTCTGGATGCACTTCTCGCGGATGGGCGGATACGACGCCGAGCACGAGATCCCGATCATCACCCGCGGTGAGGGTCCCTACGTCTGGGACGAGCACGGCAACCGCTACCTCGACGGGCTCAGCGCGCTCTTCTGCTGCAACGCCGGCCACGGCCGGGCCGCCTTCGCCGAGGCCGCGGCCGAGCAGATCAGGGAGCTCGACTTCTACACCAACTGGAGCTACGCGCATCCGCGGGCGATCGAGCTCGCGGAGCGGGTCGCCGAGCTGACCCCGGGCGACCTCAACCGGGTCTTCTTCACGAACTCGGGCTCGGAGGCGGTCGAGGCGGCGATCAAGGTCGCCCGCAACTACTTCCGCGCCCACGGCAAGGGCCAGAAGCACAAGATCGTCGCTCGCGAGGTCGCCTACCACGGCACCACGATGGGGGCGCTGGCGGCAACCGGGCTGACCCCGCTGAAGACCCAGTTCGAGCCGTACATGCCGGGCGGGATCCACGCGCCGAACACGAACGAGTACCACTGGCCGGCCGACCGCGACCCGCTCTGGGCGGCCGAGGAGCTCGGCCGGCTGGTCGAGTTCCACGGCCCGGAGACGATCGCCGCCGTGATCCTCGAGCCGCTCCAGAACGCCGGCGGCTGCATCCCGCCGCAGGAGGGCTACTTCCAGCGCGTCCGCGAGATCTGCGACGAGCACGACATCCTGCTGATCAGCGACGAGGTGATCTGCTCGTGGGGCCGGCTGGGCCATTACTTCGGCTGCCAGCGCTACGGCTTCCAGCCCGACATCATCACGACCGCGAAGGCGCTCACCGGCGCCTACGTCCCGATGGGGGCGATGATCGCCTCCGAGGAGGTGTACGAGCCGTTCTCGAGCGGGACCGCGTCGTTCGCCCACGGCTCGACCTTCGGCGGCCACCCGGTGGCGGCCGCGGTCGGGCTCGCCAACCTCGATGCGTTCGCCGAGGAGGATCTCTGCGGCCACGTGCTCCGCAAGGAGGACGAGTTCCGCCGGATGCTCGAGGACCTCCGCGACATCCCGATCGTCGGCGACGTCCGCGGCGCCGGCTTCTTCCACGCGATCGAGCTCGTCAAGGACCGCGAGACCAAGCAGGGGTTCGACGCCGAGGAGGGCGAGTGGCTGCTGCGCGGATTCCTCTCCGGCGAGCTCTACCGCCGCGGCCTGATCTGCCGCGCCGACGATCGCGGCGATCCCGTCATCCAGTTCTCGCCGCCGCTCGTCTGCGACACCGAGCACTTCGAGGAGATGGCCGCGGTGCTGAGACCGGTGCTCGAGGAGGCCGCCGAGCGGCTTCACTCGCGCTAGCACCAGCCGGGCGCCCGAACGCGTCCCCGGATCCGTGCTCTCCGTAGGCAGCCTGCTCGACGAGTTCGATCTCGACCTCGCGGTCGAGGGCGCGTCGGGGCGCGGCCCGATCCGCTGGGTCCACATCTCCGAGCTCGAGGATCCGACGCCGTTCCTCTCCGGGGGCGAGCTGCTGCTGACGACGGGGATCAACCTGAAGACGGCCGCGCGGCAGCGCCGGCTCGTGCGGCTGCTCGCCGGCAGGGAAGCAGCGGGCCTCGGGCTCGCGGTCGGTCACGACCACCCCGAGCTGCCGCCGGCGCTGATCGAGGAGGCGGAGGCGCGGGGCCTGCCGCTGTTCGAGCTGCCGTTCGAGCTGCCGTTCATCGCGATCACCGAGTGGGCCTCGACCAGGCTCATCAACGAGGGCTACGCCGCGCTCGAGCGCTCGGTCGAGGTCCACGGCCGCCTCGAGGCGCTCGTGCTCGCCGAATGTGGCCTGGCCGAGATCATGCGCGCGATCGCCGAGTCGGTCTCGGGTGCGGCGCTGCTGCTCGACGATCGCGGCCTCGAGCTCGGTCGCCACCCGCAGGAGCGCGGCTTCTCGCGCCGGGCCGCCGCCGAGATCACCGCCGAGGTGAACGAGCGGGCGCAGGCGGGACGGCAGGTGATCTTCGTCGCCGAGCGCGGATCGTTGGCGGGCCGTGCGGTCGCCGTGCCGGTGCCGCTCGGCGACAGCGGCAGCCGCGGCCACTGGCTCGTGCTCGCCCGCCCCAAGGGCGAGATCGGCGACATCGAGCGCCTGCTGGCGCGGCAGGCGGCGACCGTGATCGCGCTCGAGATGATGCGCGAGCGAGCCGTCCGCGAGACCGAGCGCCGGCTCGCCGGCGACGTCCTCGCCGAGGCGCTGGGAGGCCACCTCGACGATGCGGACGTGCGCGGGCGCCTGCAGCCCTTCGGCATCGACGGCCGGGTGGCCGTCCTCCTCTACGAGCTCGACGAGTCGGCCGACGACGCCACCGTGCTGACCGGATCGCTCGCCGTGCCCGCGGTGGCCGCCGTCAACGCCGCCGCCGGCCGGCCGCTGCTCTGCGCGATCGTCGCTCCCGGCGACCGCAATCCGGTCGAGCTGGCGCGTGAGGGCAGGGAGGCGCTGGCCGCCTCCGGACGCAGCGTCCGCGCCGCCGCCAGCCGCGCCACCGGCGTCGCGTCGCTCCGCCGCGCCTTCCACGAGGCGCGCTGCGCCCTCGAGGCGACGGCGATGGCCAACGGCCGGGCACCCGACGTCGCCTCCCACAGCGACCTCGGCGCCTTCACGCTGCTGCTCTCGCTCCATGACGACGAGGCCCTGCGAACCTACGCCGACGAGCTCCTCGACCCGATCTCGGACGGCGAGGGCGAGTACGGAGCCGAGCTGTTGCGCTCGCTCGAGGCGTTCATCGAGCGCAACGGGCAGTGGGAGCGGGCGGCCCGCGATCTCTACTGCCACCGCCACACCCTGCGCTACCGGATCCGCCGCATCGAGGAGCTGACCGGACGTGACCTCGGACAGGCCCAGGACAGGATCGAGCTCTGGCTGGCGCTACGCGCCCGGGAGCTGGTCAGGTAGAAGACCTGACGGATCGTTCGCCAATCGAGAAGAGGAGAGTCGATGAAGGTCGGAGTCCCCACCGAGATCAAGGAGGAGGAGTACCGGGTCGCGCTGACCGCGGTCGGCGCGCGCGAGCTCGCCGAGCACGGCCACGAGGTGTTGATCCAGAAGGGCGCCGGCGAGGGCAGCGCCATCACCGACGCCGACTACGAGGCGCAGGGGGCCCGGATCGTCGACACGGCCGATGCGATCTTCGCCGAGGCCGACATGATCCTCGGGGTCAAGGAGCCGCAGCCGGTCGAGGTCGGGATGCTGCGGCCCGAGCAGACCCTGTTCACCTACCTCCACCTCGCCCCGGCGCCGGATCTGACCCGGGGCCTGTGCGGGACCGGAGCGACCTGCATCGCCTACGAGACGGTCGAGGACGCGGCCGGCCGGCTGCCGCTGCTCGCGCCGATGAGCGAGATCGCGGGCCGGATCGCGACCCAGTCCGGTGCCTTCTTCCTCGAGAAGCCGATGGGCGGGCGCGGCATCCTGCTCGGCGGCGTGCCGGGGGTGGCCGCCGCGAACGTGATGGTGATCGGCGCCGGCGCGGTCGGCATCAACGCCGCCCAGATGGCGGTCGGGATGGCCGCCGACGTGTTCCTGTTCGACCTCAGCATCGACGCGCTGCGCCGCGCCGACCTGCAGTTCGCCGGCTCGCTCTCGACCGTGTACAGCTCGACCCTGTCGATCGAGGAGATGCTGCCGCGGGTCGACCTCGTGATCGGCGCGGTGCTCGTCCAGGGTGCCCGCGCCCCGCACGTGATCAAGCGCGAGCAGCTGGCGCTGATGAAGCCCGGCGCGGTCCTCGTCGATGTCGCGATCGACCAGGGCGGGTGCTTCGAGACATCGAAGCCGACGACCCACACCGACCCGGTCTACGAGGTCGACGGCGTCATCCACTACTGCGTCGCCAACATGCCCGGCGCGGTCCCGATCACCTCGACGCAGGCGCTCACGAACGCGACGCTCCCCTACGTGCTCTCGCTCGCCGACAACGGCGTCGAGGGGGCGCTCGAGCGCGACCCGGGGCTGCTTCCCGGCGTCAACGTCGCCGCCGGCAAGGTCACCCATTCCGGCGTTGCCGAGGGCGTCGGGGGCGAGTACGTCCCGGTCGCCGACGCGCTCGGGATCGGCTGAGGCGACCCCGGGAACGAGAAGGCCCGCCGGGGGGAGCGGGCCAACTCGCGTTCTCCTGGGATTTGGTCTGGGAGGAAGCTCCTACAGGCCCCTGTAGTGCCGGACCTCGTAGCCGGCGCGGCTGCGCTTGCTCTCGTGCCAGCGCGGGCCGGGGCCGCCGGAGGTGTCCCAGCGGAGGCCGGCGACCATCGCGTAGACGTGGCCGGAGTTGGCGTAGACGGAGATCCAGTCGCCCTTGCCCTTCTTGCCCCAGCCGGCGAGCGAGCCGGAGGTGAGCGGGGCGTTCAGCATCCGGCCGCCGTGGAGCATGTAGCTGACGGCGCCCGAGCAGTCGTAGCCGTTGTCCTTGAAGTCGCCGTGGCCGCCGCCCCACTCGTAGCGCGTCTTGCGGATCTCGTTGGCCGCCTTGATCGCCCGGACGACGCGGCGCGGCGCGTTGTCGGGCGGGATCGCCCTGCCGCTCTTCAGCAGCTTCGCCTTGCCGGGCTTGCCGGACTTGGGGTTGGTGACGCTGAGCCCGCCGCCGGCGTCGGCGGGGGCGGCGATCAGGAGCAGGGCCGCTAGCGTCGCGAGGACGACCGCGGCCGGGACGGCGGCGAGGCGCCGCATCGGTGCGTGGGTCATTGGCTTCTGCATGTCCTTCGTGGCTCGTTTCCGCCTGCGGGGTTAGCTGTCGGGCTGGCGCTGCTCGGAGCCTGCGCCTCCGCCGGATCGGGCGGATTAGCCCCTGGTCGTTCGGGGTCCTGGTGGGTCCCCCGCTCTCCGCGTCGGCGGAGACTCGGCGTTTCGGATCGCGGCACTGTAGCGGATCGATGAGCGATCTGCAAGCAAACGCTCACAATAGCCCCCCGGGACGCGGCCGGTGAGCTGACCGCTGCCGCGCGCTTGAGGTCCCGCCCGAAGCGGGGCGCAAGGCGTTTCGCGCGGCCCGCATGACGTCCCGTACCGCGCCCAGGAACATCCCGCCTCCCGCACCGCGCGCAGGGCCATCCCGCTTCCCGCACCGCGCGCGGGAACATCCCGCTGTAGGTTGGCCGCGTGGAGATCGCAGGCAAGCGGGCGCTGTTGACCGGAGCCACGGGCGGGATCGGCCGCGCGATCGCGACAGGACTCGCCGAGCGTGGCGCCACGGTGGCCCTGAGCTCCCGCAAGGGTGAGGAGCTCGCCGAGCTGGCGGCCGCGCTTCCCGGCGGCGGCCATTCGGCTCTCGTCGCCGACCTCGCCGAGCCCGGCGCCGCCGAGCGACTCGCCGTGGATGCAGCGGCGGCCGGCGGGGTCGATCTCCTCGTCGCCAACGCGGGCCTCCCCGGCTCGGGGCGGCTGACCGGCTTCAGCGCCGAGGAGGTGTCGCGCGCGGTCCGGGTCAACCTCGAGGCGCCGATGCTGCTCGCCCACGCGCTGCTGCCGGCGATGATCGAGCGCGGCAGCGGCCACCTGCTGTTCGTCTCCTCGCTCGCCGGCAAGGCCGCCTCGCCGCGCGCCTCCGTCTACAACGCGACCAAGTTCGGCCTCCGCGGCTTCGCCTTGGCGCTGCGGGAGGATCTCGCCGGCGACCGCGCCGGCGTCGGCGTCTCCGTCGTCCTGCGGGGCTACTGCCGCGCCGCCGGATTGTTCGCCGCCGCCGGCACGACGCTGCCGCCGGGGATGGGCACCTCGGCGCCCGACGAGGTCGCCGCCGGCGTGGTCAAGGCGATCGAGCAGGACAGGGCGGAGGTCGCGGTGGCGCCCGTCCAGCAGCGCGTCCTCGTCGGCTTCGCCCACGTGTTCCCGGGCGTCGCCGCGCGGGTGCAGCGTCGCGGCGGCGTCAAGGTCGCCGACGATGTCGCCCGCGGCCAGTCCGACAAGCGCTGACCCGGCCCCGCCGGCCGCAGCCAGCGGGTAGCTTTCCCCCGTACCCGCGAAGGAGGCGTGCAGGAGCGATGAGCAGCAAGCGCGACGACCGCGACCGCGACCTGGTCGCCAAGGAGGAGGCGGCGGCGGCGGCCGAGGCGGCCGACATCGGCGGGCACACCGACAGCCAGCGGCTGCCGGAGGCCGAGCGGCCCGTCGCCGAGGCCGGGGAGGGCGTTGCCGAGGGCTTCGAGCTGGCCGAGGAGCAGCTCATCCAGTCCGCCTCCCACGGGACCAAGCACGGCCATCCGCTCGGGGATCGCTTCCCCGGCGAGGACGGGAGGTCGGAGGGCCTTACGATCCACGGTGAGGCCGACCACGAGAAGGCCTCGGAGAAGGAAGACAGCGACGACTAGCGCCGGCGGGCGCGAGAAGGAGGCAGGATGACGGACAGCTTCGGCTCCCGCTCCACCCTCGAGGTGGCGGGACGCGAGTACGAGATCCACCGCCTCGACGCGTTGCAGGCCCGCTTCGACGTCGCCCGCCTCCCCTACTCGCTGAAGGTCCTGCTCGAGAACTGCCTGCGGCTCGAGGACGGGGTCGCGGTCACCGCCGCCGACGCCGAGACGATCGCGACCTGGGACGCCGGCGCCGAGCCGTCGAAGGAGATCCCCTTCCAGCCGGCCCGGGTGCTGATGCAGGACTTCACCGGGGTCCCCGCGATCGTCGACCTCGCCGCGATGCGCGACGCGATGGAGGAGCTCGGCGCCGACCCGGCGCGAATCAACCCGCTGGTCCCGGTCGACCTGATCATCGACCACTCGGTCCAGGTCGATGCGTTCGGCAACCCGCGTGCCTTCGCGATCAACGCCGAGCGCGAGTTCGAGCGCAACGGGGAGCGCTACGAGTTCCTGCGCTGGGGCCAGACGGCGTTCGACAACTTCCGCGTGGTGCCGCCGGCGACCGGCATCTGCCACCAGGTCAACCTCGAGCACCTCGGCCGGGTGGTCTGGTCGGACACGAGGGACGGCATCGACCGCGCCTTCCCCGACACGCTCGTCGGCACCGACTCGCACACGACGATGATCAACGGCCTCAGCGTGCTCGGCTGGGGCGTCGGCGGGATCGAGGCCGAGGCGGCGATGCTCGGCCAGCCGATCTCGATGCTGCTTCCGCAGGTGATCGGCTTCCGGCTCGAGGGCGAGCTGCGCGAGGCGACCACCGCGACCGACCTCGTCCTCCGGGTCACCGAGATGCTGCGCGAGCGCGGCGTCGTCGGCAGGTTCGTCGAGTTCCACGGCCCGGGCCTGCCGACGCTCGGCCTCGCCGACCGGGCGACGCTCGGGAACATGTCGCCCGAGTTCGGATCGACCTGCGCGATCTTCCCGCCCGATGCCGAGACGCTGCGCTACCTCGAGTTCACCGGCCGCGGGAGCGAGGTGATCGAGCTCGTCGACGCCTACACGCGCGAGCAGGGGATGTTCCACACCGCCGAGTCCGAGGAGCCGACGTTCACCGACACGCTCGAGCTCGACCTCGGCGACGTCGTCCCCTCGATCGCCGGCCCGAAGCGGCCCCAGGACCGGATCGCGCTCAGCGACGCCAAGGAGGCGTTCTTCGCGACGCTCGCGGGCTTCGACCACGAGGCCGCCGGCGCCCTCGGCGGCGAGCCCGACAGCGGCTCGTTCCCCGCCTCCGACCCGCCCGGCAACGGCAGCGGCACCGCGACCGGCTCGCCGATCACCGATCCGAGCGGGTCGCCGACGACGGCCGCGGTCAGGGAGGAGCGCCGCAGCGGCGACTGCGTCGAGGTGGCCGATGCCGAGGGGCGCAGCTTCGCCCTCGACCACGGCCGCGTCGTGATCGCCGCGATCACGAGCTGCACGAACACCTCGAACCCGTCGGTCATGGTCGGAGCCGGCCTGCTCGCCAAGAAGGCGGTCGAGGCGGGCCTCGACGTCAAGCCCTGGGTGAAGACGTCGCTGGCGCCGGGGTCGACCGTGGTCACCGACTACCTCGCCCGGTCGGGCCTCGACGAGTATCTGGACGCGCTCGGCTTCGACCTGGTCGGCTACGGGTGCACGACCTGCATCGGCAACTCCGGGCCGCTCGCGGACGAGATCTCGAAGGCGGTCAACGACAACGACCTCGTCGTCTGCGCGGTGCTCTCCGGCAACCGCAACTTCGAGGGCCGGATCCAGCAGGACGTCAAGGCCAACTACCTGGCCTCGCCGCCGCTCTGCGTCGCCTACGCGCTCGTCGGCCGGATGGACTTCGACTTCGAGGCCGAGCCGCTCGGCACCGGCCCCGGCGGCGAGCCCGTCCACCTGCGCGACGTCTGGCCGAGCTCGGGGGAGATCCGCGACACCGTCGCCGAGGCGGTCCGGGCCGACATGTTCGCGAAGAGCTACGCCGACGTCTTCGAGGGCGACGAGCGCTGGCGGGCGATCGAGGTGCCCGCGGACGACCGCTACACCTGGCCCGACTCGACCTACGTGCGCCGGCCGCCGTTCTTCGCGGGAATGGACGCCGAGCCGGCGGACTCGACCGAGCCGATCGCCGGCGCCCGGGTGCTGGCGAAGCTCGGTGACTCGATCACGACCGATCACATCTCGCCCGCCGGCGCGATCAAGAAGGACAGCCCGGCCGGCCGCTGGCTGATCGAGCAGGGGGTCGAGGTCCGCGACTTCAACTCCTACGGGTCCCGCCGCGGCAACCACGAGGTGATGATGAGGGGGACGTTCGCGAACGTCCGCCTCCGCAACGAGCTCGTCGAGCGCGAGGGCGGCTGGACCCGGCACCTGCCGGACGGCGAGGAGATGTCGATCTACGACGCGGCGATGAAGTACGCGTCGGAGGGGGTCCCGCTGGTCGTGCTCGCCGGCAAGGAGTACGGCTCGGGGTCCTCACGCGACTGGGCCGCCAAGGGCACGCTGCTGCTCGGCGTGCGGGCGGTGATCGCGGAGAGCTACGAGCGCATCCACCGCTCCAACCTGATCGGGATGGGCGTGCTGCCGCTGCAGTTCGCCGACGGCGAGAGCGCTGCCTCGCTCGGGCTCGACGGCGAGGAGGTGATCTCGGTTTCCGCGGTCGACCCCGCGACGACGAGCGAGGTCGAGGTGACCGTCGAGCGCGACGGCGGCGAGCAGGCGCGGTTCGCCGCCCGCGTCCGCCTCGACACCGCGAACGAGCGGGAGTACTTCCGCCACGGCGGCATCCTCCACCGGGTCCTGCGCGAGCTCCGCTGATCCCGGAGCGGGACACATTGCAGAACCCGCCCCGATGTAGCAGAATGGAAGTGCAGGTTTCATAAGGCTCGTCCCCGGTCAGTCCCGCCTCCGGGGACGATCGCGTCGGCATCCCTCCCTGGCTACCGACGCGCGGGCCGGGGTGCGGGCCGCGCGGACCCCCTGCCTCCCGCGGCCCAAGCCCCGGCCCATCTTCTTTCCCGCGCCGCGAGGCGTCATGTCCGCGTCCTCGTCGGCTTGCGGCCCCAAGCGAACCCTTGCCTTGGGCCACGGCGCCTCCTCCGTCCTCGACCTGGCGCCGCGCAGCCTCGCGAAAGCGCCACCGCCCTGCACCCTCGCCGGCCCGCGGCCCCAGCCGAACCCCTGCCTCGGGGCCGCGGCTTGCGGCTAGGCGAGCGACTCGACCTGCGCCAGGCCCCTGGTGATGTTGCGCTTCAGGCCCTGGGCGACGATCAGGTCGACCCCGGGGATCTTCGACGAGAACGAGATCTCGTAGTGGAGGCGGGTCCCCTCGCCCTCCGGGGTGAAGCGCATCTCGCCGTGGTGGCTCTTCAGCGGCGACCCCTTGGTGATCTCGTAGGCGATCAGCTCGTTCGGCACGAACTCGGTCACTGTCTCCTCGAACGGGGGAACCGGGCCGACCTTGAGCTGGCGGGTCGAGCCGACGCCGTTGCGGTGGCCGTCGGTGCCGTCCCGCAGCCGCGTGATCCTGGCGCCCAGCATGTCGCTGAGGTTCTCGTGCTCGGACAGGTAGTCGAAGACCCGGTCGGGTGGCAGGTCGTAGTCGTGGTCGAAGATCAGGCGCTGCATGGGCCGGATTCAATCAGCCGGGCCGACCGGCTGCCGGTCGGCCACCGCGCTCACGCTCGCGCCTGGGGCGTCGGCCTGTTCGCGGCGCTCGATCCACTCGATGCCGATGACGCTGCCGACCGGGCCGGCAGGGGTCAGGGTCGCGGCGAACAGCCAGAAGGGCGCCTCGCGACGCATGATCGCCACCCAGAGCAGCAGGCAGAGGGCGATGTAGCCGATCCCGTGCGCCATCCCGAACACGAACGTCGGGCCCTCGAGCCCCGGTGCGAGCCAGACCGCCAGCAGGCAGGCGAAGACCGCGAGCTCGAGGAACGAGACCCGCTTGACCCAGACCCAGAGGGGTCCCGGCGCGCGCGCGCGGAACTCGCGCTCGCCCTCGATCGTGACGTCGCTCACCGCCGCTGAGGCTACCCGGCGTGGACCGCGAGGCCGCGACCGACCGGCTGCTCGAAGGGATCGGCTCGGAGGGGCCATCCACGAGCCGGCGGTTCGGAAGGAAGTGCAGGATGGGGGCGTACATCGCCCCCGATCGGCAGTTCTTCGCCGCCGCCCTCGTGTCCCCGGGCCGCCCCCGCCGGGCGCGATCAGCTGCTGGTCAGCGCCGTCAGCACGATCCGCTCCTGCTCGGTGCGGTGCGCCGCCGGGTAGCCCTCCGAGGGGCTCGCCCGCTCGGGCCGGCCGATGTAGCGGATCGGCGTCTCTGCGCCGATCGCGTCCGGCAGGCGCCAGCGCATCGCCGGCCAGCAGCCCATGTTGGCCGGCTCCTCCTGGACCCAGACGATCTCCTCGAGGTTCGGATAGCCGGCGGCGAGCTCGGCGATGTAGGTCTTCGGGAACGGGTAGATGAGCTCGGTCCGGGCGATCGCGACGTTGGCGGCGTCCGCATGGCGGTCGTGGCCGACGAGGTCGTAGTAGATGCGGCCCGAGCAGAGGATCAGCCGGGTGATCTCGTCGCGGCGCTGCGATGCCTCGGGGTCGTCGAGCACGTACTTGAAGGTGCCTTCGGTCAGGTCGTCGAGCTTCGACGCCGCATCGGCGAGCCGCAGCAGGCCCTTCGGCGTGAAGACGACCATCGGCCGCGCCTTCTTGATCCGCGCCTGACGCCGCAGCAGGTGGAAGTGCTGGGCGGCGGTGGTCGGGTTGGCGAGGCGCATGTTGCCCTCGGCACCGAGTTGCATGAAGCGCTCGATCCGCGCGCTCGAGTGCTCGGGGCCGGCGCCCTCGTAGCCGTGGGGGAGCAGCAGGGTCAGCCGCGTCGTCTGCCCCCACTTCGACTCGCCCGCGGCGATGAACTGGTCGATGATCACCTGGGCGGAGTTGTCGAAGTCGCCGAACTGCGCTTCCCAGAGGATCAGGCTCTCGGGCGAGGCCGCCGCGTAGCCGTATTCGAAGCCGAGCGTCGCGATCTCCGAGAGCGGGCTGTTGTGGATCTCGAACGGGGCCAGCGCGCCGGAGAGGTTCTGGATCGGTGCGTAGGTGAGGCCGGTCTTCTCGTCGTGGAGCACGAGGTGGCGGTTGGAGAACGTGCCTCGTTCGGTGTCCTGGCCGGTCAGGCGAATGTGGGTTCCCTCGGTCAGAAGCGACGCGAACGCGAGCGCCTCGGCGTGCGCGAACTCGATCGGGCCGTCGTCGAGGATCTCGAGCCGGCGATCGAGCGGCTTGCGCAGCTTGCGGTGGACGGTGAAGCTGTCGGGGAACCTGACCAATTCCTCGTTCAGGGCCCGCAGCCGCTTCTCGGAGACCTTCGTCTCGACCGCGGGGCTCTTCGAGCGGTCGAGCTCGCCGGTGCCGCCGGTGATCGTCGGGTCCTCGAACTCGCCTGCCTCGATCTTCGCCCGCAGCGACTTGAGGATGCCGCTCAGCTCCTCGTGGCGCTCGGCGCCGGCGGCATCGACCTCCTCGCCGGTGATCGTGCCCTCGTCGATCAGCCGCTTCGCGTAGATCTCGCTCAGGGGCGGGTGCTCCCTGATCTTCGCCGCCTGCTCGGGCTGGGTGTAGGCGGGCTCGTCGGTCTCGTTGTGGCCGTAGCGGCGGTAGCCGATCACGTCGATGACGACGTCGCGGGCGAACTCCGCCCGGTAGGCCATCGCCAGCCGGATCGCCGCGACGCAGGCCTCGACGTCGTCGGCGTTGACGTGGATGATCGGCACGTTGAAGCCCTTCGCCATGTCGGCCGCATACGGGGTCGAGCGCCCTTCCCGGGGGTCGGTCGTGAACCCCACCTGGTTGTCCTGGATGATGTGGATCGTGCCGCCGGTCGCGTAGCCGTCGAGCGACTGCAGGTTGAACGTCTCGGCGACGACGCCCTGGCCCGGGAACGCGGCATCGCCGTGCAACAGCAGCGGCACCGCGACCTTGGCGTCGTGGCGGATCTCGGGGCCGGCGCGCTCGCTCTGGGCGGCGCGGGCGCCCCCGGTGACGACCGGATCGACGAACTCGAGGTGGGAGGGGTTCGGGTACAGGCGCATCCGCACGTCGCCCTCGGCCGACTCGAACAGGCCCTCGGCGCCGTGGTGGTACTTGACGTCGCCGGTGCCGCCGTGGCGGAGCGCGTCGGTGCGCTTGACCGCGTCGAGCGCCTTGGCGCCCTCGAACTCGGCCATGATCGACTCCAGCGAGCGTCCGAGGTTGTGGGCGAGGACCGAGAGCCGGCCGCGGTGGGCCATCCCGATCACGATCTGCTCGCCGCCCTCCCGGCGGGCGATCGTCGCCATCTCGTCGATCATCGGCACGGTCGAGTCGAGCCCTTCGAGCGAGAACATCTTCTGCCCGATGTAGGCCTTCTGGAGGAAGCGCTCGAACTGGAAGACCTGGATCAGCCGCCGCAGGAGGCCGCGCTTGTCCTCGCCGGCCAGCGGCGTCCGGTGGGCGCCGGTCTCGATCATCTCGCGCAGCCAGATCCGCTGCCGGTGCGAGGAGAGGTGCTCGATCTGGTAGGCGAGCGTCCCGCAGTAGGCATCGCGCATCCGCGGCAGCGCCTCGAGCAGCGTCTCGCCGGGGACTCCGATCCGCAGGATCGAGGCCGGGATCCGGCTCATCAGCTCCGGGGTCAGGTTGAGGTTCTCGGGCTCGAGCGCCGGGTCCCCCTTGCCCTCGCCGCCGATCGGGTTCAGCCGTGCCGACAGGTGGCCGTGGGTCCGGTATGCCTTGAGCAGCGAGGTCGCCGCCTGCACCGCCTGCAGGAGCTCCTCGCCGGGCGCCTCGTGGACGGCGCTCGGGGGCGCCGCGGTGGTCGAGCCGGCGGCCAGCGGCGGGGCCGAGGCCGAGGCCGCGTGAGCGCTCGTCACCAGGGCGGGGTCGAGGTCGAGCGCGCCGGCGACGTCCTCGTAGAACCCGTCGGCGCCGCTCAGCAGCTCGTCGATCCGGCGCAGGAACGAGCCCGACTCGGCCCCCTGGATGATCCGGTGGTCGTAGGTGGAGGTCATCGTCATCACCTTCGAGACGCCGAGCGTCTTGACGCGCTCCGGCGGCGAGTGCGACCACTCCGGCGGGTAGGCGATCGAGCCGGTGGCGACGATCGTCCCCTGCCCGCTCATCAGTCGCGGCACCGAGGCGACCGTGCCGAGGCCGCCCGGGTTCGTCAGGGTGATGTTCGTCCCGACGAAGTCGTCGGCGGTGAGCGCGTTCTCGCGCGTCCGGCGGATCAGCTCCTCGTAGCGGGAGTGGAACGCGGCGAAGTCGAGCTCGTCGGCGGCGCGGATGCAGGGCACCATCAGGCTTCGGGAGCCGTCCTTGCGCTCCACGTCCACGGCGATTCCGAGGTTGATCGCGCCGTGGTCGACCACGTTCGGCTTGCCGTCGCGCTGCTCGAAGCTGCGGGCCATCGCCCGCCACTGCTTCCCGGCCGCGACGATCGCCCAGGCGATCAGGTGGGTGAAGGAGACCTTCATCCCGCGCTCCGACAGCGCCCCGTTCAGGGCCTTGCGCTTGGCGTCGAGGGTGTCGACGGCGAGCGTCCGGAACGAGGTCGCGGTCGGGATCGACCGGCTCTCCTCCATCGCCTTGGCCAGCATCCCGGCGGGACCGCGCAGGACCGTCGCCTCGCCGGCCGTGGCGGCCGGCCCGGCCCCGTTGCCGGCCTCCGCGGCGGCGAGCACGTCGGCCTTCATGATCCGCCCGCCGGCTCCGGAGCCGCTGACCGTGCCCAGGTCGACCCCCTCGGCGGCCGCGATCCGCCGCGCGACCGGCGATGCGTTCGCTCCCCCGTCCACGGATGCCGCCGCGCCGCCGCTTGCCGCTTGCCGCTTGCCGCTTGCTTGCGCCTTGCTCTCCGCCTCCGCCGCGCCGCCCGCCGCCCCCGGCTGGATCCGCGCCAAGGCTTGCCCGACCGCCACGACCTCGTCGGGCTCGACGAGCGTCTCGAGCAGGACGCCCGCGACCGGCGCCGGGACCTCAGCATCGACCTTGTCGGTCGAGACCTCGACGATGCCCTCGCCCTCGCCGACCGTATCGCCCGCCCGCTTCAGCCACTCGAGCACCGTCCCCTCGGTCACCGACTCGCCCATCTCGGGCATGACGAGGTCGATCGGCTCCGCCGCGGCGCCGCCGTCCGCCTCCTCGTCGGGGCGCTCGGCCTGGAGGGTCACCGCTTCGCTCTCATCGGTCGCCGCCGCCCCGTTGCCGCTCCCCGGCTCGATCTCGGCCAGCGCCTCGCCGATCTTGACGACGTCGTCGGGCCCCTTGAGGATCTTCGTCAGGACGCCCGCCGCGGGCGCCGGAACCTCGGCATCGACCTTGTCGGTCGAGACCTCGACGATCGCCTCGCCCTCGGCGACCTCGTCGCCCTCCCGCTTGAGCCATTCGAGGACGGTTCCCTCCGTCACCGACTCGCCCATCGCGGGCATCTCGATCAGGACGGTCTCGGTAGCGGCCACCGGAGCTAGGACGGTGTGGATGGGTCGATCACTGGGCGCTCCCTGAGTGTATGCACCTCTGCCGCCCGGCGAGAGCGGGGCCCTCATGCCCCGGGCGGGACGGCCCGCGGTCAGCTTCCCGGGGGCAGCGCAAGTGGTTCGATCCCCTCCGCGGCGGCAACAGCGAGGACGTCCGGATCGGCGGTGGCAATCCGGTCACCGGCCGCGGTCGACGCGAGCAGGATCGCGTCGGCGAGCGAGATCGGACAGCGCTCCCGGTGGTAATGGGCGGCGCGGATGGCGGCGGCGCGTCGCGCCCGCTCGCCGTCGAGCGGCACCTCTCGTAGAGCGCTCTCGAACAGCGGGTCGATGACGTCGAGGACGCGTTCGATCGCCAGCCCCTTCACCCTGGAGCAGACGTCGAGGACCTCGACGAGGTTGGCGGTCGCGACGGCTGCGTCGCCGGACCGAAGGACGTCCCGCACCTCGCCCCGCGCCGGGCCCCCGGCGACGAACGCGATCAGCGCGTAGGCGTCGAGCAGCGTCACCCGCGGTCCGGGCGGCGTGCTGCGGCATGCTCGTCGGCACGGGCCGCCCGCCGCAGCTCCGCGTCGTCGACCCCGGCGAGCTCGGCCGCGAGCGCACCTTCTGCTGCTGCGATCGGGTCGTCGGGCGCCGGCTCGAGGACGATCCGCTCACCTTCGTCGGTGAGCGCGAGCGTGGCGGTGCCCCAGCGGTGCCGGATCGCCGCAGGGATCGAGACCTGGCCGCCCTTCGAGATTCTCATGCGTTGCTTCATGAGACATGAAGGCTACCATGAGGCCCTGGATCAGTCGGCCGGATGACGCAGCGCCCGCCTGGTTTGTCCAACCAATGGTGCTGGGAGGAGACCGCTTGGTTCAGCCTCCGACGGTCATGTAGCGCCCGCCAGGCGAGCCGATGTCAATGCAGACTCCGTTGGAATCCACGCCCAGGCTCTTACAACTCACCCGCCGCTGCCGCAGTGATCTCCTCACCACCTGCTTCGTCGGAAGGGGGATGCGTTGCCCGATCACGGCTTCTCCATCCGCCATCAGCCAACTCTGAAGGCTGGGTTCGGTCGTGGCGGTCAGCACGGTGCTGGAAGCACGGATGTTGTATGTCTTGGGCGCGAAGTAGAGGTTCTGTCTCATTCTGATGTCAGAGAGGTCATAAAGGTCGGCGCCGATCGCGAACTTCTCTATATGGCTCGAATCGTTGAATGTAAGGAGCAGCGATCGGCGGCCACGCGGGTCTTCCCCCATCACGGGTGCTCTTTCTCCAGCGTCCGCTTCCAACAAGGTGATGATGATCTGCCGGGATCGGCGAGACGTGAGCGGATTCTCGAGGAGGCCCAGCGCTGCGCTCCAATACATGGCTGTCTTCGTTGCGAACGGACTTCCGTTCCTGAGCGTCTTGGCTCGCCGCTGGAGCACTCGCTGGATCACCGAACGTCTTCCGCGTAGGTTGTCGCCGCCACGACCGATCGCGCTGTACTTGTGGGGCGTCGACACGGGCTTGAAGGGCACGAGGCGTTGGTCGACGAGGGTCAGCGACTGCTGACCCTGAGCTGGGTAACACTCCCCAGAGCCATACGCAGCGGCAAAGACCAGGGTCTCCGGGATCGTGCAGCCGCCCGGCCGAGGTCGGGCTAGTGTTTCGATCCGGAACCTGCCCCCACCCCAAGGATTCGTTATGACGGATTCTCGCACCGATCGGTCATCGCGGGCCGTGGCAGACGGCTCGTCGTCGATCGGGAAGGCCTTCCAGATCACGTTCCGAGCGGAAAAGTTGCTGCCACTCCTCATCACCGCGCTGGCGTCCGGTGGTGCGACTTGGGCCGCCAGTGCGAGCGCGAGCAGCGCCCCGAGTCCGAGGCGCCTGCTCAGCAATTGCTGACCGTGTCATTCACGCCGGGGTCGCAATCGTCGTTCCCTCCACCTCCATTGAGCGTGTCGGGATCGCCTCCATCGCCGGTACCGATCAGAATGTCATCTCCTTCGGCTCCGGCCATGTCGTCGTTCCCGATCCCACCGCTGATGAAATCATTGCCCTCGCCACCGTCAAGATCGTCCCAGCCGTCAGATCCGAGGACGCCGAGTACATAATTGCTGCCCCCGCTCTTCGCGCGATCCCAGCCACCTTGACCGAAGATTGCGTCAGCGCTGCCATTGCCGGCGTTGGTATCGGCCCCTTCGCCGGCTCGAATGTCGTCGTCGCCACCCTCGCCGTTGACGATGTCATCGCCCTGGCCGCCCGTGACGATGTCGTTCGCTGCCTTGGCCTCGATCTTCGTCCCGGCAACCGGTCGACCAGTGATGTCATCACGATCCGGCGTTCCGAGGCAGAGGTAGCCCTGGCAGACGATCGTGTTGATTCGAAGCGCCTGTCCGACGCCTCGCTTTGGCCCAGCGGCGACTTTGCGACCAGCGTCGGTTCGGACCGTGGCGAGGATCGCCTGGCATCCCTCGCCGGGGCTGGTCTGTTCACGGCAGAACGAAGCGACTTCGTCGATGGGCACGGCGCCGTCTTCCATCGTCGCATCGGATTCAACGGTCGGCAGGACTGCCTGCTTCTTCGCGGCTTCTGCGGTCCCAGCCAGCATCAGGGCCAGTAGGGCGGTCATCCCGATCGAGAACATTCGGAATCTCATCAGAGCCTCCATGCGTCGAGTTGAAGGTGAAGTTAGCTTGGGGGGGGATCTCAGGTCAATGGCTTGGCCGAATGCTCCATAGGGCGCCCGTCGCGGTAGGGTCCGAGTTGGCCTCACGACTTCGAAGGGAATAGAGCATGGCCTACTTCGTCACCGGCGCGACCGGCTTCATCGGCCGTAACCTGGTCGAGCTCCTGCTCGAGCGCGAGGGGACGATCTACGTGCTCGTCCGCGAGGGCTCGCAGGGGCGGCTGGCCGAGCTCCGCAACCGCTGGGGGGTCGACGAGGAGCGCGTGGTCGGCATCGTCGGCGACCTCTCCCAGCGCCGGCTCGGCGTCTCCGACGAGGACGTGAAGCGTCTGCGGGGGAAGGTGGACCACCTCTTCCACCTCGCCGCGATCTACGACATGAAGGCGGATGCCGAGTCGCAGCGGGTCGCCAACGTCGAGGGGACGCGGCACATGGTCGAGCTCGCCGAGGCGGTCGATGCGGGACGCGTCCACATGGTCAGCTCGATCGCCGCGGCGGGCCTCTACCGCGGGACCTGGCGCGAGGACATGTTCGACGAGGCCCAGGACCTCGACACCCATCCCTACTTCCGGACCAAGCACGAGTCGGAGCGGGTCGTCCGCGAGGAATGCCCGCGGCCGTGGCGGGTCTACCGGCCGGGGATCGTCGTCGGCAGCTCCGAGACCGGCGAGATGGACAAGATCGACGGGCCCTACTACTTCTTCAAGCTGATCCGGCGGATCCGCCAGGTCGTGCCGGCGTGGATGCCGATGCCGGGCGTCGAGGGCCGCGAGATCAACATCGTCCCGGTCGACTTCGTCGTCAGGGCGATGGACCACATCGCCCACCTCGACGGCCTCGACGGGCGCGCCTTCAGCCTCACCGACCCCGACCCGCTCAGTGCCGGCGAGGTGATCGACGTGTTCGCCCGCGCCGCGCACGCGCCGCAGTCGACGCTGCGCGCTCCCGCCCAGGCGACCGAGGCCCTCGGGCCGCTGCTCTCCCTGATCCTCGGCAACGTGCCGCTCGCCGATGCGGCCGCCGACCGCGCCCTGGAGGACTTCGGGATCCCGCGCTCGGTGCTCATGTACCTGAACTACCCGACCCACTTCGACTCGCGCCGGACCCAGGCGGCACTGGCCGGGAGCGGGATCAAGGTGCCGCCGCTGGAGGCCTACGCCGGCAAGCTCTGGGACTACTGGGCGCGTCATCTCGACCCCGACCTCTACCGCGACAACACGCTCGTCGGCGCGGCCCGCGGCCGGGCCGGGATCGTCGGCGGGATCGCCCAGATCCTCGAGCACCAGATCCCCGACGAGCTCGTCCGCTTCGGGCGCCGCCTGCAGGGCAACGCCTCGCTCGAGAAGGAGGTCGCGGGCAAGGTCGTCCTCGTCACCGGCGCTTCCTCGGGGATCGGCAAGGCGGCGGCGATGAAGATCGCCGACGCCGGCGGGGTCGTCCTCCTCGTCGCGCGGACGCCGGAGAAGCTCGAGGAGACGCGCGACCAGATCACCGACGGCGGCGGGGCCGCCCACATCCACCGCTGCGACCTCTCCGACGTCGACGACATCGACCGGATGGCGCAGGAGGTGCTCGACCAGCACGGCGCCGTCGACGTGCTGATCAACAACGCCGGGCGCTCGATCAGGCGCTCGATCGCGCTCTCCTACGACCGCTTCCACGACTTCGAGCGGACGATGCAGCTCAACTACTTCGGGCCGGTGCGGCTGATCCTGCGCCTCTTGCCGGCGATGCGGCAGCGCCGCTCCGGGCAGATCATCAACGTCAGCTCGATCGGCGTGCAGACGAACATGCCGCGCTTCTCAGCCTACGTCGCCTCGAAGTCGGCGCTCGACGCGTTCTCGCGCTGCATCGCCTCGGAGGTGATCGACGACAAGGTCAACATCACGACGGTCCACATGCCGCTCGTGCGGACGCCGATGATCGCGCCGACGAAGATGTACGACCGCTTCCCGACGATCACGCCGGACGAGGCCGCCGACATGCTCTGCGACGCGATCACCTTCAAGCCGAAGCGGATCGCGACCCCGGTCGGAACGCTCGGGCAGATCCTCTACGCGATCAACCCGAAGTCGATGGACTACGTCCTCAACAGCGCCTACCACATGTTCCCCGACTCGACCGCCGCAAAAGGGGGTTCGGGCGGCAAGCCGAAGCAGCCCGGCTCCCCGGCCGAGCGCGGCGAGACGACCGAGGAGCAGGCCTCCAACCGGCAGCTCGCACTCGCCTACCTGAGGCGCGGCGTCCACGGGTAGGGCGCCGCCGACCCCGGTCCGCGCCGCCCGCCCGCCTGCGCCGGGCCCCGCCGTTGCCCCGCGCGGTGGCTCGGCCCCCCGCCTACGCGGCCAGGTCGTCGTGGCGGCGGCGGCGGCGCGCCTCCGAGATGCCGGACCAGCCGGCGTTGAACGCGAGGGCCCGGGCGAACCTGACGGCCTCCGGCGAGGCCTCGCGACGGCGGCCGTCGGTCGCGCTGATCCTGGTCGGCAGGACGGCGTCGTCGTGGTCGAACTCCTCGTGCAGGTCCATGAGCGCCTGCCAGCGGTCGTTGCTGCTCTCGTGCATGCCTCCACTCCCGTCGACGGGGTCTGCTGCGCGGAACCTACGCCTCGTGGCAGACGTAACGACTGGATCGCCGCGCGGCCGCCTGCGCCGACCCCGGAAACTGCGCCGTAATCGCGTCTCGCGCGATCCGCGGGTAGGGTCGCGCCGATGAGCGGCGGCCGAGGCGCGCGACGGGAACGCAGCCACTGGGGTTGGGGTTGGGATGGACGGCAGCCCGATCGCGGCGCGCTGGAAGCGCTCGCGCCGGCGGTCCGCGAGCGGCTCGGCTTCGGCGGCGAGCGGATCGAGGAGCCGGTGCCGCTGGAGGCGATCGAGCTGGCACGGCCGCGCCTGCCGCCGCCGCCGGCGCTCGACGGGATCGTCAGCGCCGATCCGCCCGACCGGATCCGGCACGCGATGGGCCGTGCCTACCGCGACGTCGTCCGCGGGCTTCGCGGCCGCTTCGACCGTGCCCCCGACCTCGTCGCGTTCCCCGGCGACGAGGAGGACGTGCGCCGGGTGCTCGAATTCTGCGCCGACCGCAGCCTCGCCGTGATCCCGTTCGGTGGCGGCACGAGCGTCGTCGGCGGCGTCGAGGCGCGCGTCGGCCACGGCTATCGGGGCGTCGTCTCGCTCGACCTCGGCGGGCTCAGCGGCGTCGTCGCGGTCGACGAGGTCTCGGGCGCGGCGCTGATCCGCGCCGGAACGCTCGGCCCCGACCTCGAGGACGGCCTGCGCCCGCACGGCCTGACGCTGCGGCACTTCCCGCAGTCGTTCGAGCTCTCGACGCTCGGCGGCTGGATCGCGACCAGGGCCGGGGGCCACTTCGCGACGCTTCAGACCCACATCGACGATCTCGTCGTCTCGATCCGGGCGCACACCCCGACCGGCCCCTGGGAGAGTCGCCGGCTGCCCGGCTCCGGCGCCGGACCGAGCCCCGACCGGATGCTGCTCGGCTCCGAGGGCATCCTCGGCGTCATCACGGAGGCCTGGGTGCAGGTCCGCCCGCGGCCGGCGTTCAAGGCGTCGCGGCCGGTGCTGTTCGAGAGCTTCGCCGCCGGCGCCGAGGCCGTCCGCGCGCTGTCCCGGTCGGGTCTGAACCCGTCCAACTGCCGGCTGCTCGACCCGCTCGAGGCCGGGACGACCGGGGCCGGGGACGGCGATCGCGCCGTCCTCATCATCGGCTTCGAATCGGCCTTCGCCCCGGTCGACGAGCAGCTCCGGCTCGCGGTCGAGTGCGCCGCCGACCACGGTGGCGAGCCGGAGCCGGATCCCGGGGGCGACGAGCCCGGCTCCGCCGCCGAGAGCTGGCGCTCGGCCTTCCTCGGCGCCCCCTACCTCCGCGACAGCCTGATCGCGCTCGGGGTCCTCAGCGAGACGTTCGAGACCGCGATCACCTGGGACCGCTTCGGTGAGCTGCACGCCCGGGTGACCGAGGCGGCGCGGCGCGCGGTCGCCGAGGCGTGCGACGGGCCCGCCGAGGGTCCGGGGTCACCGCGGGTGATGTGCCGCTTCACCCACGTGTACCCGACCGGCCCGGCGCCCTACTACACGATCCTCGCGCCGGCCCGCCGCGGGTCCGAGGTCGAGCAGTGGGACGAGATCAAGGCCGCGGTCTCGGAGGCGGTCATCTCCGCCGGCGGCACCATCACCCATCACCACGCGGTCGGCCGCGACCACCGCCCCTGGTACGAGCTGCAGCGGCCGGACCGCTTCGCGGCGGCTCTCGCCGGGGCGAAGGCCGCGGTCGATCCGGCCGCGATCATGAACCCCGGCGTCCTGATCGACCCCGCCGCGCCGCCGGTGTAGGTTTCTGCGGCCCGACCACCCGCCGGAGGAGCAGAGACTTGGACCTGACGCTGAACGAGTCGGAAGCCGCCTTCCGCGACGAGGTCCGCGCCTGGCTCGAGGCGAACCATCCCGGCCCCGAGCCGCATGGCGACGAGGCCGCGTTCGCGTTCCGCCGCCAGTGGCAGCGGCGGATGCACGAGGGCGGCTGGGCCGGGATCTCGTGGCCACGGGAGTTCGGCGGCCGCGGCGCGACGCTGGTCGAGCAGGCGATCTTCTCGGACGAGATGGCGCGGGCCGACGCGCCCGCGCCGGCGAACGTGCTCGGCCTCGTGATGGGCGGCCCGGTGATCATGGCCCACGGCACCGACGAGCAGAAGGAGCGCTGGCTGGAGCCGATCCTCAGCGCCGAGGAGATCTGGTGCCAGGGCTTCTCCGAGCCCGAGTCGGGCTCCGACCTCGCCTCCCTGAAGACCCGTGCCGTCAAGGCCGACGGCGGCTGGCGGGTCAGCGGCCAGAAGGTCTGGACGACGTTCGCGCACGAGTCGAAGTGGTGCATGCTCGTCGCCCGCTCCGATTCCGAGGCGCCGAAGCACAAGGGGCTGACCTACTTCATCTGCGACATGGAGCAGGACGCGGTCGAGGTCCGACCGCTCGTCCAGATCACCGGCGAGGCGGAGTTCAACGAGGTCTTCTTCGAGGACGCGTTCATCCCCGACGAGAACCTCGTCGGCGGCGAGGGCAACGGCTGGATGGTCGCGATCACGACGCTGATGAACGAGCGCGCCGGCCTCGGCGGCGGCGCCGCGGTCTCCGTCTCACGCGACCTCGGCGACCTGATCGGGCTGATCAACGAGCGCGGCGACGGTGACGATCCGGCGATCCGTGCCCGCGTCGCGGACCTGTTGATCGGCTGCGAGGCGCTGCGGCTCGGCGGGATGCGGGCGATGACCGCGCAGATGAAGACCGGGATCCCCGGTCCCGAGGGGTCGATCGGCAAGTGGCAGTGGGCGACGCTGAACCAGTCGCTGACCGAGCTCGCCTGCGACGTCCTCGGACCGGAGGGGCTCGAGCGCGGCGCGCCGTGGTCCTACCGGATGCTGCGCAGCCGGGCCAACTCGATCGAGGGCGGCACGACCGAGGTGATGAAGAACATCATCGCCGAGCGGGTGCTCGGCCTGCCGCGGCTCAGGTAGGGAGGAGACCGGGATGCGATTCGACTTCGACGACGAGCAGGCCGAGATCAAGGAGACGGCGCGGCAGTTCCTCACCGCCCGCGTCAGCTCCGGGAAGGTGCGGGAGCTGGCCGCGGCCGGCAGCTACGAGGACGCGCTCTGGAGCGAGGTCTGCGAGCTCGGCTGGCCCGGGATCGCGATCGCCGAGGAGCACGGGGGCCAGGGCCTCGGGATGGTCGAGCTGGCGGTCCTCTGCGAGGAGCTCGGATACGCCTGCGCGCCGCTGCCGTTTCTTGCCAACGCCTGCGCCGGCCTGGTGATCGAGGCCGCCGGCTCCGCGGAGCAGAGGGACCGCTGGCTGGCCGGGATCGCCGCCGGCGACGGGCGCGGGGCCTTCGGCGATCCGGATGTGCTGATCGACGCCGCCGGCGCCGTCTGCGCCGTCGTCCGCGCGGGTGACGGCGGGCTGCGGATCGTCGACCTCGCCGCGGTCGAGCCCGAGGCGCTGGAGCTGATCGACGCGACCCGCGGCTATTCGGCGCCGCTTGAGGCCGGGATCGGGGAGGCCGTGTCCGGGGACGCCGGCCCGGCGACCGATCGGATCCTCGTCGCCGTGGCGGCCGAGCTCGTCGGGGTCGGCCAGCGGGCGCTCGACATGGCGGTCGATTACGCCAAGGATCGGGAGCAGTTCGGGCGCCCGATCGGCGCCTACCAGGGGGTCTCGCACGCCTGCGCGAAGATGCTCTACGACGTCGAGGAGGCCCGCTCGCTGGCCTACGCGGCGGCCTGGGCGGCCGACGCGGCGCCGGATGCGCTGCCGCTCGCGGCGGCGATGGCGAAGGCGCGCGCCTCGGAGGCGGCCTGGGAGGTCTGCAAGGCATCGATCCAGGTCCACGGCGGCATCGGCTTCACCTGGGAGCACGACCTCCACTTCCTGCTCAAGCGGGCGCGTGCGGACGCTCAGCTCTTCGGCACGGCCGGGGAGCACAAGGAGCGGGTGGCGGCGCTGTCGGGGCTCGGCCGGGCGTGACCTCCGAGCCGCCCGCCGCCGAGGATCGTCGCGCCGGCGCTGCCCGCCGCTGAGCCCGCAGACGCGCGTGCCGCACCGGCTCCGGCGGCCTCCGGGCCGCCGCCGCGGCTCAGTCCGCGAGCACGTCGAGGTCGGACGCGAGCTGGGTCCGGCCCTCGATCCGGTACTGGACGTCGACGACCTCGTGCCGCGGGTAGCTGCCGACGAGGCCGAGGCCGAGGACGATCTTGCGGACGGCCCCGAGCCCGCGCAGGTCCTCCTTGACGATCGGCTCGCGGAAGACGATGAGATCGTCGGCGATCTCGTAGTCGGCGCCCTCGAGCTGCTCGGTGCCGTTGATGAAGACGGTGATCGGCCGCTCGGCGGCGCGCGGCAGCCGCACGCGGGTGCCGACCGG
>CAZTGN010000002.1:24967-28920 GCA_964613275.1 uncultured Conexibacter sp.
GACCGGCTTGCCGCCGCGCTCGGAGAGGCCGTGGCCGCGACCGCTGCCGCCGCTCATCGCGCGGCCCCGGCGAGCGCCCGCTCGACCGCCTCGTAGGGGCTGCGGTCGTCGGTTTCGAGCTCCTTGCGGAAGACGCCGCCGCGGTAGGGGACGAGCCTGCCGTCGCCCATCACGTCGATGCCGGCGTCACGGCCGCGGAACGGACCCCCGGTCGATACCTCGAGCCGCGCCTCGACCCGGTCGGCGGGCTCGTAGGTGCGGAACATCGACACCTCGTCGAGCCCACCCCCGGCCCGGATCGCCTCCGCGTGCGACCGCAGCGCCGCGATCGCCTCCCCGAGGCCCTCGTGCTTCTCCCGCGACACCTTCGGGCCGTGTCTGACCGTGAGCTTGAACACATGCCGAGGCTACCGCCGGGAGGCCGTCCGGCGGCCGGCCCGGGCCGCTCCGTAGGCTTGCGGCGCGATGACCGCCGTCCCACTCGCCGAGCTGACGACGTTGCGCCTCGGCGGCCCCGCACGGCGCCTCGTCGAGGTCGGAAGCGCTGCCGACCTGGTCGCCGCGGTCAGCGCCGCCGACCGGTCCGGCGAGCCGGTCCTCGTCGTTGCCGGCGGCTCGAACCTGGTGGTCGCAGACGCCGGGTTCGACGGCGTAGCCGTAGCGGTGCGGACCCGGGGGGTGGAGGCGGTCCGCGCCGCCGAGCGGGTTCGGCTCACGGTCGCCGCCGGCGAGCCCTGGGACGCGCTCGTCGCCCGCTGCGTCGCCGACGGGCTGGCCGGGGTCGAGTGCCTGTCGGGGATCCCGGGCTCGGCCGGGGCGACCCCGATCCAGAACGTGGGCGCCTACGGGCAGGAGGTCGCGGCCACGCTCGTCTCCGTTCACGCCTACGACCGCGAGGCCGGCACGACCGTGGTCCTCGACCGCGAGCGCTGCGGGTTCGCCTACCGCTCCAGCGCCTTCAAGGGCTCGGCCAGGTTCGTGATCCTCGAGGTGACCATGGAGCTCGAGGCGACGCCGGTGGCCCGACCGGTCACCTATCCGCAGCTGGCCGCCGCGCTCGGCGTCGAGGTCGGCGCCCGGCCGCCGCTCGCCGCCGTTCGCGAGGCTGTCCTCGCGCTCCGCCGCGCCAAGGGCATGCTCGTCGATCCGGGCGACCCGGACTCGGCCAGCGCCGGGTCGTTCTTCACCAACCCGATCCTCGACCCGGCGGCCTTCGGCGAGCTCGAGCAGCGCGCGGCCGCGCGGCTCGGCGCCGGGATCCGCCCGCCGGCCTGGCCGGAGCCGGACGGTGGGGTGAAGACATCGGCGGCCTGGCTGATCGAGCGGGCCGGCTTCGGGCGCGGCTACGGGTCCGGAGCCGTCGGCGTGTCCGCCAAGCACACCCTCGCCCTCGTCAACCGCGGCGGCGGAACGACCGCCGAGCTGCTCGAGCTGGCGCGGGAGCTCCGCGACGGCGTCCGCGCCGCCTTCGGCCTCACCCTCGCCGTCGAGCCGACCCTGGTCGGCGTCGCGCTCTGAGCGGCCTCGGGCCCTCGCCGTGCGGGCGGCCGAGCCCAGCCCCCGCGCCGGCCGGGCCGATCGGCTAGGCGCCGCGGCGTGCCCTCACCGGCCGCCGCGCGGGCGGGCCGGTGATCTTCTCCGGCCCCTTGCGGTCGGCGACGTCGACGTAGCTGCGGTCGCGCTCGCCGGTGTAGATCTGCCGCGGTCGCGCGATCCGCTGCTCGGCGTCGCCGTGCATCTCCATCCACTGCGCGATCCACCCGGAGGTCCGCGGGATCGCGAAGATCACCGTGAACATCTCGCTCGGGATCCCGAGCGCCTCGTAGATCAGTCCCGAGTAGTAGTCGACGTTCGGGTAGAGCTTGCGCGATGTGAAGTACTCGTCGTCGAGGGCCCGCTTCTCGAGCTCGGTGGCGATGTCGAGCAGCGGGTTGTCGCCGGTCAGCGCCAGCACCTCGTCGACGTGCTTCTTGATGATCCGCGCCCGCGGGTCGTAGTTCTTGTAGACGCGGTGGCCGAAGCCCATCAGCTTCTCCTCGCGGTTCTTGACGCCCTCGAGGAAGTCGGGGACGTTCTCGACGTTCTCGATCCGACGCAGCATCCGCAGCACGGCCTCGTTGGCGCCGCCGTGGAGGGGGCCGTAGAGCGCCGCGACGCCGGCCGCCACGGCCGAGTAGGGGTCGACCTGCGAGGAGCCGACCGCGCGGACCGCGGCCGTCGAGCAGTTCTGCTCGTGATCGGCGTGGAGGATGAAGAGGACGTCGAGCGCCTTCGCGAGCCGCTCGTCCGGCGCGTACTTGATCTCGGTCATCCGCCGCATCATCGCCAGGAAGTTGGAGGCGTAGTCGAGGTCGTTGTCGGGATAGACGTAGGGGAGGCCGAGGCTGTGGCGGTAGGAGAAGGCGGCGAGGGTCGGCATCTTGGCGATCAGCCGGATCGCCGCCATGTAGCGCTCCTCCTCGTCGTCGATCTCCTTGCCGTCGGGATAGAAGGTCGACATCGCGCCGACCCCGGCGAGGAGGATGCCCATCGGGTGGGCGTCGTGGCGGAAGCCGCGGTAGAAGGCCTTCATGTCCTCGTGGACGAAGGTGTGGTGGGTGACGTCGTGGACCCAGCGCTCGAGCTGCGGGCCGGTCGGCAGCTCGCCGAAGACCAGCAGGTAGGCGACCTCGAGGTAGGAGGACTTCTCGCAGAGCTCCTCGATCGGGTAGCCGCGGTGCTGGAGGATCCCCGCCTCACCGTCGATGTAGGTGATCGCCGACCGGCACGAGGCCGTGTTCGTGTAGCCGGGGTCGTATGCCATCAGGCCGAAATCGCCTTCGTCGACCTTGATCTGGCGCAGATCCATGCCCCGGATCGTCTCGTCGGTGATGTCGACCTCGTAGGCCTTGCCGGTGCGGTTGTCGGTGATGGTGAGGGTGTCTGTCACTGGTCCTCTCCTCGATCGATCTCCAGTTCTCGGGGCCTAGTATCCCAGCAAGCCGCGCTCGCCTCGCTCGGCGAGGATGGCCGCCGGCTCGGCGGCCACAACGGCGACGCCTCCTCTCGATGCCCGACCGCCCCGCCCGGCGCGGGGGAGCGCCATATCAGAAGTGCGTCAAGTCCTTGAAGGCGGCGACGCGGGCGTCGATCTCGTCGCGATCGAGGCGGCGGACGCGCTCGGCGCCGAAGTCTTCGACGTTGAACGAGGCCATCGCCGACCCGCGGACCATCGCCTGGCGGAGCTCGCCGTTGCTGGGGGCGTGGGCGCCGATGCCGTCGAGGAAGCCGAGGAACCCGCCGGCGAAGGAGTCGCCGGCGCCGGTCGGGTCGCGGACCTCGGCGATCGGCAGCGCCGGCATCGCGAAGGTGTCGTCGCCGGTGAACAGGGCGGCGCCGTACTCGCCGCGCTTGGCGACGACGATCGAGGGCCCGTGGGACATGATCGAGTGGGCGGCGACGACGAGGTTCGGTTCGGCGGTCAGCATCCGCAGCTCGGCGTCGTTGAGGAGGACGCAGTCGATCTCGGCGATCACGTCCAGCAGCGCGTCCTTCGCCGTCTCGATCCAGAGGTTCATCGAGTCCAGCGCGACGAACCGGGCGTCGGCCGCCTCGGCCCGCACCCGGCGCTGCAGCTCCGGCTGGATGTTGCCGAGGAAGAGCATCTCGGCGGCGCGGTTGTCGTCGCAGAGCTTCGGGACGAAGTCGGCGAAGACGTTGAGCTGGGTGTCGTCGGTGTGGGCGACGTTCATGTCGTGGTCGTAATGGCCGCGCCAGAAGAAGGTGCGGCCACCCTCGACCCGCTCGATGTCGACCGTGGAGACGCCGTGCGACTCGAGCACGCCGATCTCCTCGGGCCCGAAGTCCTCGCCGACCGGGCCGACGACGCGGACATCGGTGAAGAAGCTGGCGGCGAGCGCGAAGTGGCTCGCGGAGCCGCCGAGCATGCGCTCGCGCTCACCGAACGGCGTCCG
>CAZTGN010000003.1:0-26377 GCA_964613275.1 uncultured Conexibacter sp.
CACTCGACATAGGAGAGGTTGGCGATCTGGTTGATCGACCGTGCACCGCGGAGTCGCTGTTCCTCGAGATCCGCAGGAGCCTGGTCGTCCCGGCGCGCCTCGGCGGCCGCAGCGGTGAAGGCCAGTAGTGAAGGCGGCAGCACGTGGTGCTGCCGCTTTGCGGTCATTCGCCGCCCGGCCCGTGTGGCTCCCCACCCGGGCGGCGCGACGGCGAGGGGTCAGGAGGTCACGCGGTGAGCGGCGGGCTCGTAGCCGGCGCCGTTGGACGCCTGGCCGCTGACGCTTCCGCCGGAGCCGCTGATCGCCTTCGTGTGGTCGTGATCACCCTCGACGGTCGGCTGGATCCAGGCGAGCCGCGACAGCGACAGCGCGATCAGCAACAGGGCGAGGTCGCGGAGGACGATGTCGCCGTAGCCGCCGACGATCACGAGGCTCGCGACGATGCCGCCGAGCCAGCCGGCGACGAGCAGGCCGCCGAAGCGCGGGATGACGAGGACGACCAAGGCCGCGACGATCTCGACGGCACCGACGATGTACATGGCGGTCTGGGCGGAGCCGGGGATGATGTCGTTGTAGGCGCCGGCCAGATACATCGGCCAGTCGTTCTGCAGGACCTTGGCGAACTTGTCGATCCCCATCAGCAGGGGGAGGAGGAAGAAGCCGATCCGCATCAGCGTGAAGACCTGGGTGACGGCGTCATCGCGCAGGCGCTCGCGGGATGGGAACGGAACCGGGCGGAAGAGATCCGCAACTGTGTTCATCTTGGGACAACCCCTTTCGTGTTGTCGCTACTTTCAAGTGCTGTCATCCGGTAAGCGACCGGCGAGTGTCGCTTCTTACCTCTGAGGAGGGCCGATAGCCGGACGGAACGGTGCTCGACGGAGCGTCACCCGACCGCGGTCGGGTGATCGTGCGCGTGCATCGTCATCTGCAGCGGCACCGGTGCGTCGCCGCGGTCGGCGGCGTCGAGGTAATCGCGCGAGTCCTCGTAGCCGCGGCGGATCAGCTCGTCGGAGTGCGAGAAGTCGATCGGCGTGATCGCCAGCGGGCAGGGCGGCGGCAGGACGATCAGCTCGACGCGGTCGCGAAGCTCCTCGACCTCGACCAGCAGCCGCCTCATGACGAGCAGGCTCATCGCGTGCAGCACCATGGCGACCGCACCGCGCGGCGGCTCGCGCAGATCGCAGGCGACGCCGGTGGGCAGCACGTAGACCCGCTCGGCTCCGAGCTCGGTCGCCTCGGCGACCGGGGTGTTGTTGGCGACGCCGCCGTCGATCAGCAGGCGCCCATCCCGCTCGACCGGGGGGAAGACGCCCGGGATCGCGGCGCTCGCGAGGATCGCCTCCGCCGCGTCGCCGCCCGAGAGGCGCAGCTCACGCCCGCTGAGGAGCTCGGTGACGACCACGTGGAAGGGGACCGGCGAGTCCTCGAGCGTCCCGAGCTCGAGGTGCCTGGCAACGAGCTTGCGGAGGCCGCCGTCGGAGACGAGGTGGTTGCGGCTGCCGAAGAAGCCGAGAAAGCCGGTCAAAGGATCGAGCGGGAACACGTTGCCGCGGCCGAGGCCGCGCCATACGTCGGCGAGTTGGCGGGCGGTCTCGGGGGTGGCGGGACGGGTCGCGATGAAGCCGCCGTTGAGCGCCCCGACCGACGAGCCGACGATCAGATCGGGCGCGATGTCGCGCTCGTAGAGCGCCCGCAGCATGCCGGCCTGCACCGCTCCGAGGCTGGCGCCGCCGGAGAGCACGAACGCCGTCTTCGGTTCACCGGCCATGCTCCCTTCGTGTACCCGGGGCGGTGGTTCCTTACCCGCGCGGCTGTTCGCGTCCGGCTTCGCACCTCGCGAAGACCCGTTGGCGGGTTGTCGGTTCCCAGGTCCTTGCGACGACTGGACCCGTGAAGGGAGAATCGTGCCGATGGACGCGAGAGCCGATCAGTTGAGCCCGAGGTTCGCCGAGGCCGTGTCCCTCGCGATCGATCGCCACGGCACCCAGCCCGCAGGGGGAGCCGGGTCACCTACGTCTCGCACCTGTCTCGGTGGCGGCCCTGGTGCTGGAGATGGAGGGATCCGAGGACGGGGCGATCGCGGTGCTTCTCCGCGACGTGGTCGAGGACACGAGCGTCGATCAGGCCGAGGTGGCGGAGCGCGATCAGGTCCCGCAGCCCAGAGACGTAACTACTGGTAAGATTTCTGCTGATGGCGGTAAGAAATCGAGGGACGGTCACGGAACGCGGACAGGTGACGATCCCGAAGCACCTTCGGGATCGCCTCGGCATCCGGCCCGGCGAGGTGCTCGAGTTCAGCGAAGCGGGCGAGGGCCTGCTGACGGCGCGTAAGGCATCGCCGCAGAGCGCGCTCGATGCCGCCTTCGGTGCGCTGGAGCTCGACCGCAGCACCGACGAGCTGATGGCTGAGCTGCGCGGGGTGGATGACGCCGACTGATCACCGCCGTCGACACGAACGTGCTGATCGACATCCTCGGTGCCGACCCCGACCACGGCGCGGCCTCGCGGGAGGCGATGCGCATCTGCATCGAGGAGGGCAGCATCGTCGCCTGCGACATCGTCTGGGCCGAGGTCGCCACCGGCTTCGAGGACGGAGCGGCAGCCGCGGAGCTGCTGATCTCGCTCGGTGTCGCCTTCTCGCCGCTCGAGCGCGCTGCTTCGCTCGCCGCTGCCGACGCCTTTCGCGCCTACCGCCGCGGCGGTGGGCGTCGCACCCGGGTCGCCGCCGATTTCCTGATCGGAGCCCATGCCCTTGTCCAGGCGGACCGTCTGCTGACCCGCGATCGGGGCTTCTTCGGCGCCTACTTCGGCACGCTCGTGGTCATCGACCCGGCGGCCTGACCGAGAGCCCCCGCAGCCACCCGAGGACCGCGCCGGTCGCCTCGAGACGGCCCGCTCCGCGGCCACTCAGCCGCGGCCGCGGAGCATCCCGTGCCAGTAGAGCTGCGGGAGCCCGTAGCGCTTGAGCTGGTACATGCTCCAGCGCTCCTTGGTCGAGTCGATCACGGGGAAGGTGGGCGTCGGCTCGAGGTCGTAGTCGAACTCGGCCATCACCAGCCGTCCGTAGCCGGTCACGAGCGGGCAGGCGGTGTAGCCGTCGTAGGCGGCGGTCGGCTCGTTCCCGGCGATCGCGGCGAGCAGGTTCTCGACCAGGACCGGGGCCTGGCCGCGGACGGCGGCCCCCGTCTTCGAGGTCGGCAGGCTGGAGGCGTCGCCGAGCGAGAAGACGTTCGGGAAGCGCGGGTGGCGGAGGGTGGAGCGGTCGACCTCGACCCAGCCGCCCGCGCCGGCGAGCGGGCTGCGGGCGACGAACTCCGGCGGCCCCTGGGGCGGGGTGACGTGGATCATCTCGTAGCCGATCACGACCTCGTCGCCGTCGCCGTCGGTGAAGACGGCCTCACGCTCGTCGGGGCGGATCGCGGTCAGGGCGTGCTGGTAGCGGGTCTCGATCCCGCGCCGCTCGATCACCCGGTTGAGCGTCGCGGCGTACTCGGGGACGGCGAAGATGCCGGGGGTCGCGGAGGCGTAGATGACCTCGGAGCGATCGCGGACGCCGGCCTTGCGGAAGGCGTCGTCGGCCAAGTACATGATCTTCTGCGGCGCCCCGGCGCACTTGATCGGCGGGGCAGGCATCGTGAACAGGGCGGTGCCGCCCTCGAAGGCCGAGATCGTCTCCCAGGTCCGCTCGCACTGGTCGTAGGCGTAGTTGGAGCAGATCCCGTCCCGGCCGAGGTGGCCCTCGAGCCCCTCGACCGCGTCCCAGCGCAGGGTCAGGCCGGGCGCGAGGACGAGGTGGTCGTAGCCGATCGTCCGACCGTCGGCGAGCTGAACGGCGTCCTCATCCGGGAGCAGCTCGCTGACCTCGGCCTGGATCCACGTGGCCCCGTCGGGGATCAGGTCGGCCTCGGGCCGTGCGCTCGCCTCCCTGCTGACGGCGCCGCCGCCGACGAGGGTCCAGAGCGGCTGGTAGTAGTGGGTCGCGGACGGCTCGATGATCGCCACGTCGGGCTCGTCGAGGGCGCGGCAGAGGCGCGCCGCCACCGTGATCCCGCCCGTCCCGCCGCCGACCACGACGATCCTGTGATGCTCGCTCAAACGAAGTCCTCCTGAGGTTCCCGTGCCGTCCCGCGCCGGCCCGGACTGGCCGGCCAGCCAATATGGACGATACCTTATCAGGATTCAGGGTATCTCTCGGGGATCGGCTCCTGCCGTGGCCCGCGATCGTGATCGGCCGCGGGCGCCGGGCGGCGTCAGGGCTGCGGATCGTCCGCCGCCCCGCCGAGCCCCCGCAGCCACTCCAGCACCGACCAGGTCGCCTCGAGATCCTCGCGGTTGTAGGCGAGGACCTCGTCGATGATCGCGGCGCGGCGCTCCCGATCGCCGGTCTCGGCCGCCTCGATGTAGCGGGCCATCGACCACTCGCCGCCGGACTCGGCGAGCCGGCGCTCGTAGCCGGTCAGGGTCTCGATCTCCTTCAGGCCGTAGCTGGAGAGCGGGACGGCGACCGACTCGCGGGTGATCGGCAGCAGGTCGAGGAGGTTGTCGAGGACGCGGGCGGCGACGCCGTCACGATCGCCGTAGCGGTCGAGGTAGAGGTTGAGCTTGGTCCGCTCGTATGAGGCCCAGTGGACGAAGGGCACGTCGCCGTGGGCGGCGAAGAGCCCGCCCGCCCGGCGCAGGAACGACTCCCAGCCGGCCCGGTCGCCGCCCGGGCCGAAGCCGGCGACGCCGGCGCGGTACTCGCCGCCGCCGTCGCCGAACGGCTGCATCCCCCAGATGTAGATCCGCTCGGGCTCGTCGAGGCCCGGCTGCACCCCCTCGAGGTCGAACATCACGTAGGTGCCGTGCTCGGGGATCTCCGGCGGCTTGACCGTGATCGGCCGGCCCTCGATCCTGGCCCGCGCGCCGAGGAGGATCCGCTCGGCGCGGTCGCCGACCGGCACCGTTCCCTCGCCGCGGGGCAGCTCGAGGGCGGCGAGCCGCTCGACGTCGAAGCGCTCGACCAGCTCGGGCAGGGTCGCGATTCCCCGGCGGCGGAGCTCGGCGACGAGGCCGCGGGCCGCCCAGGGCAGCAGGCCGACGTCGAGCCGCTCCTCGGCGAGCGGCCAGCAACGGCTCCGAAAGCCGCAGCCGGAGCACTTCGAGACGGCGACCCACTCGTCCGGCTCCTCCTCGGCGAGCCGGCAGCCCAGCATCTCGGCGTAGGTGGCGAGCGCGTCGGTGCCGCCGCCGTAGTCGAGCTGGACGATCTCGTCGCTTCCGGTGTGGACCTGCAGCGCCACCGGAGGCTCGCCGAACGTCCGCTCGTAGAGCCAGCCGTAGATCTCGAGCTGCAGGCGCACGTGCTCCTCGCCGGGCCCGACCCGGCGGTTCAGCTTCGAGTCGCGGATCGCGTAGCCGCGGCGGGCGGGGAGCATGAAGTCGGGGTGGCCGACGACCCCGACCGCGCGGCCGTCGAGGGTCGCGGTCGCCTCGAGCCGGCCCTGGTAGATCACCCGCTCGCCGGCGCCGACCGCGTCGATCGTCGCCTGCCGCTGCTCCCCGCGCGGCAGCTCGGCGATGTCGAGGTGGCGCGGGAACCGCTCGAGGTGGCGGCGCTCGTGCTCGATCCCGAGCCGCATCAGCCTCCGGCCGTACTCGCTCGGCTCCTCCTCCTCGGCGCCCTGCTCGCGCAGCCACAGCCGCAGCCCGCAGCGCGACGGCTTCAGGTAGCCGTAGAAGTCGCTGGCGGCGAACCAGGGGATGCTTGCGGGGGTGCCCTCCACGCAGTGGTTCTACTCGACGCGGTCGCTCAGTCGCGCTGGAGGTCGAGCAGGATCGACCAGATCCGGCCGTAGAGCCGGGAGCGCTCCGTGCCCTGGCGCGCGGCGACGGCGTCCTTGAAGTTGTCGTAGTCGATCCCGGTGACCAGCTGGGCGACCGCGGCGCGCCACTCGACGCGGCTGACGACGGCGCGGTGGCGGTAGTCGGCGGTCGGGTCCTCGAAGGGCTCGAGGGCGGGGATCTGCTCGCGGAGCGCCTCGATGTCGTCGCGGGTACGGGCGCGTACGAGCAGCGCCTCGGGATCGTCGCGGTGGGCGACGACGCTGTAGAAGCCCTGGGTGGTGAGGATCCACATGCTCAGCGGCCTCGCCTTCGCGACGGCCGGTCGACGCGGCGGGCCCGCGGGCCGGGCCCGCCGGACCCGTCGTCGGCGTCGCTCGGGTAGGCGGTGAGCTGGACGAGCTCGCCCTCGTGGATCAGGGCCGAGCCCTCGACGCCGCCCGTGGCGAAGCGGGCGGTCGCGCCGAGGCCCGGCCCGCCGCTGTCGGCCTCGGCGGGCGAATCGCAGGCGATCAGCGTGAAGCCGCGGACGGTGCCGACGTCGACCCGATCGCGGCCGCCGGATGCATCGCCGCGCCGCTCCCGGGCGAGCGCGTCGAGCGCGTAGCCCTCGACGATCGCCGGGTGGAGGGCGGCGTAGACGTCGGCGCGGCCGACGAAGTCGAGGATCGCGATCCGGCCGGCGATCACGGCGACCGAGCCGCACTGCCCGTCGTGGAGGCGGATCTCGCCGCGGATCCGGTCGAGCTCGTCGCGGCGGCGGTCGAAGAAGTCGCTCATCGCGTCCGTCGGCGAGGCCGCCTCGAGCTCGACGCCGCGGGCGGCGACCTCCTTCCAGACCTCGGACTGATCGGAGCGCGCCTCGCCGATCGCCCTGGCGTGGAGCCGGGCCCGGCGGTTCTTGATGCGCCGCAGCTTCGGGTCGGCTGCCTGCGGGGAGGGGCGGAAGCGCTCGCGACGGCGGCGGCCGTCCCAGCGGCCCCGCTCGACGCAGCTGACCGGGATCCGCGTCTTCGCGTCGGCGGCGACGAGGACGGAGACGTCGAGGACGCGGTTCTGCTGGGCGCCGAGGATCTCCTCGCCCTCGTAGAGGAGCACCGCCCGGCCGCTGTCGTTGGCGACGACGAGGTCGTTGACCGAGGCGCCGCCCTCGAGCTCGGTGATCGCGACCTGGCCGTCGAGCGAGGCGAAGGCGGCGTAGTCGAGTCGGGCGGGCGGGCCGAAGAGGGGGTAGACGGCGAGGGCGCCGGCACCGTCGGGATCGCCGACCTCGATCGGTCCGGCGAGGTGGTCGGCGAGCGTGCGGGATCGGTTGGCGAGATTGCTCATGGAGCCTGTAGTCGCCGCTGCGGGGCGAGATCTGACACGCGCCCCGGCCGGCGCCGGAGCGGCTACCCGTCGATCGGCACGTGCTTGCGATCTGGGGCACGCTCGCGGTTGAGCATGTCGAAGTCGCCTTCGGAGACCTCGCGCTCAGCCCCCGCCGAGCTCGGCCGCGAGCAGGCCGATGATCACGCCGAGGAAGGCCGAGGCGCCGTCGCGGATCCCGTCGGCCTCGAGCAGCCGCTCGCGGACGAGGGCCTTGCCGTCGTCGTCGACCCCGACCGCCTCGAGCAGGCAGGCGACCGCCTCCCCGCTGACGCCGGCGGGCTCGTGGATCGCCCGGAAGGCCTCGATCCGCTCGAGGGCCCGCTCGAGGTTGGCGGTGACGTCGCTCACGATCGGTCGAGTCGCCTCGGGCCGATCGTCTCTGACGTGGCTCGATCGATCACGCCGCGGAGCCGCTTGCGGCCGTCGGGGCGATAGCCGGTCGAAGACGATGTTCGGCGTCAGCGATCGTCCGGTACCAGAGCCGGCCGCCCCCAGGACATCGCGACGGTCTCCCATACCCACTCGATCTCGTCGAGGACGACCTCCGGCACCGGGAACCCGTAGCGCTCCCGGAAGAGGACGTCCGGCACCGCGGAGGCGACGTTGCGCCTCAGCGCCGGCTCGTCGATGACGTCGTCGAGTGCGTCGCAGACCGAGAGGTGGATTCGGTACTTCCGCACGACGTGCAAGTCGTCGCGGAGGGCCGGTGGCTGACACGCTCGATGTCGATCAAGACCGGGGTGTCGATGATGCTCGCCTGCTCGAGCGTCCGCGGATGCATCGCCCCACCGGGCGGATCCCATGGAGCCTTCAGACGACGATCAGCCCCGGAAGCTCGAGCCGGGCGAAGTCCCCGTCCCTCGTGTAGAGGGGCAGGCCGTGCGAGAGCGCGGTCGCCGCGACCAGCGCGTCGGCGACCCTGGGGCGGGCGTTGTGCTTCCGTCGCGCGTCAGCGACGATCCGGCCGTAGTGCGGGGCGACCCGCGCATCGATGGGTAGCGCCTCGAAGCATCGCTCGACGATGACGAGGGCGTTCAGCCGTTGCGCCCTGGATGCGTCGCCGGCGATCAGGACCCCGTGGTGGAGCTCGCAGAGCGTGATCGTGGAGATCGCCGCTTGCTCGGGCAGCTCCAGATCCGCGCCGGTCGCGATCGCGATCACGACCGACGTGTCGAGCAGGCCCCTTCTCACTCGAACGGATCGATCGCTACGTCGTCCACCGCGCGAAGATCGGCGGCGAGATCATCATCGGGGCTGAGCGTCCCGGCGAGCCGCTCGATCAGCTCGGCGCTGGGAACGAAAGCGCGCTGGGACGGAGCGGGCCCGAGCTCGGCGACGGGATGGCCGTGGACAGTGATCGTCAACCGCTCCCCGGCCTCGACTCGCCTCAGAAGTGCCGCCGTTTCGTTGCGGAGCGCGCGCTGCGGAACAGTAGCCATAGGGCTACAACGTAGCGGACGGCGCCGCCCTCCTGCTTCCGCATGACTTGACCGCGACGCGATCCGTCCCGAGAATGAAATCGGTGTTCGGGGGTCGGAAGAAGCGGGTCGAGAAGCTCAGCGCCGGGGCGCAGGCGAACCTCGGGGACGACGAGTCGATCCGCGAGCTCGCCCAGGTCCAGACGGGACAGTCGGCGGCGGCGAACGCGAGCGCGGTCGCAACCTCGGCATTCGTGAGCTCCGAGCTCGGGATCCTCTACCGCTCGGAGGTGAATGCGGGCCCGCACGTCCTGGTCGCAACCGACCGCAACCTCTACGCGATGAGGCTCTCCGGCGGCCGCCTGCTCGACGTCGGCGAGGTCGTGATGGAGGCACCCCTCGACCAGGCGGGCCTCTACCGGGGCAAGAAGGCGCTGACGTTCGGCGGCGTCAAGTTCCATGTCATGGCGCTGTTCGGCGAGCATGCCGATCGCCTCTACGACCACGTCGAGCGTGCGGGCGGGACGAGCGAGGCGAACCCGGCGTCGGCCGATCCCGAGATGAGCCCACGCGAACGGCGGATCCGGGAAGCGCTCGACGAGTAGACCCGCCGCGGACCCTTCCCCGTGGGGGCCGGTCCGTCAGCTCGCGGCGCCCGCGTCCGACTCCCGAAGTGAGAGGAGGCAGCGATGGGAACGAACATGAGGAGGCTCTACGAGAGCGAGCCGGCACGGGCGGACGTCCCCGCGATCCTGAGGATGGCCGGAGAGCCCGAGCTGGCGCACCGGTTCGATGCGGTCAAGGGCTCGAAGCGCCTCAGCTTCGATCTCGGCGACGATCTCGAGCCGGTCGCCGCAACGTTGGAGCGGGCGGCGGTGGACCCCGTCCTCGGAGCCCGCTCGGACGGGATGAACTTCGCGACGGCGCTGCGGATCTACGGTCCTCCCACGGCGCTCCGCGGTGAGCCGCTCGAGTGGCGCCCGAACGGGACGACGAGCGGCCTCGTCGCCCACGACGCCGACGGCACCCGCTGGGACATCGACGCAGGGCGGCAGGGCTACGGGCTCACGGTCGCCTTCTGGGATCGGCCCGACTGGTGGGTGGAGACGCTCGAGCTGGCGAAGACGCTCGCGGCCGAGATCGTCGTTCGACCGAGCTACCCCCGCGACCTGATGGAGAAGATCGGAATCAAGGAGATCCCGATCGACTGAGCCGCGCCCGGAGCTGTCAGGTTCCGGCCGCCGGCGACGACTGACGGGGAGTGAGGATGAGAGCCACGCTCCGAGGCGGGGACCTGACCCTGGTTCCCCGCCGGTTCGCGACCGTGACCGGCGGCCCGATCGCCTGCCTGGCGCGGGCCGCGCTGCCGACCGACGCCGCCGTCGCCGATCTCAGCTTCTGCCCGGCGGAGCACGAGGACGACGACCACGAGGGCGAATCGGTCGAGGAGGACGACGACCAGGAGGATGGAGGGGGAGCCGACCGGGCCCGCACCGTCGAGGTCCGCTTCATCGCCAACGACGGGCCCGTTGCCCGCCGCGAGCTGCGGCGCTGGGCAGCCCGAACCGGGCACGAGCGGATCTGGTTCCGCGACGAGGTGCTCGAGCTCGAGCCGCCGCCCGGCGTCGACGGCGAGTACGGCACGACCTGCCCCTCCTGCGGTCTCGCGATCACCGACTCGGGGCCGGCCCTCGTCAGCTTCGTCCGCAAGGTCGGCCACTTCCCGCTCAACTGCTTCGTCTGCGGCGCCTTCGCCCCGCAGTGGACGCCCGTCTCCGACTCCTACGCCGCGGACGATCGCGACGGCTACGACGAGCCCGCCGCGCCGCGCGTCCTCCACGTCGTCGGCGACCGCGAGGCCGCAGGGAGCTGAGCTTGCCCGCCCGTGCCGGCTGCCGCTAGGTTGCACGTGAGGGGAAGGGAGGCATCAGCCACGTGCGCAGAGCGGTTGCGGTACTCGTCCTGGCGTTGCTCGCCGGCTGCGGTGGGTCCGCCGCGGATGATGCGGAGACGGGAGCGGACCCGGCCGTCGAGGATCTCGCGGCGCTGGTCGCAACCGGCGAGCTGCGGCGGCTGGTCGACGGTGGGATCGACGACCTCGCGGCCGCCGGGGACGCCGGGGCCGCCGGCCGGGCCGCCGGCAAGCTCGCCGAGGCGGCCCGACGGGCGCGGATGCTCGCCCGCCGGACCCCCGACACCGGCGCCGGCCGCGCGGCGAGGCGATCGCTGAACGAGCTCGCCGCCGCCGCCGCGGATCTCTCACGGACGGCCGACCGGATGCGGGAGCTCTACGAGCGGGCCGACGCCGGCCGTGCGCCGAGCGCCGAGGCTCAGGACGAGGTCGTCGAGCTCGCGGCCCGGATCGACGGTCTGCGCCGCGCCCTCGGTGCCCCCGAGCGCGCGCTCGCCCGCTCGGCGCTGACCGCCCGGCGGGCGCTGCTGATGCTCGAGACGGATCTCGGCGCCGAGCATGTCGAGGAGGTCGCCTCGCTCAAGGTCGCCGTCGCCCGTGCGGCGCGGGGCCGCGCCCTCGCCGACGTCGACGAGGCGCTCGCCGACCGGGCCGCCGCGCTCAGCGAGCAGGTCGCGAGCCTCGAGCCGCCCGACGTCGTCGCCGACTGCACCTCCGAGCACTTCCCGAACGTCACCGACATGTCGGTTCGCAACATGGACTGCGCCGAGGCCGACGCGCTGGCCCCGGCCGCGATCCAGGCCCTCGCGCCAACGTTCACGATTCCCGGCTGGTCCTGCTCGATCCTCGGCCCCTACGGGCCGCCCGGCGGGCCGATCCTCGGCGCCTCGGACATCCGCTGCGTCGCCGGCGACCGCGCCTTCCGCTTCAGCTTCGGCGACTGACGGTCAGCCCCGGAGCGTGGTCAGGACGTGGGAGGCGACCTGGTCGGCCGCGCCGAGATCGCCCCCGCCGCCGGCGAGGATCGCGTAGCCGCCGGCGCCGCTGGGGATCAGGTAATCGACGCAGAGCCCGCCCTCGCACTCGGGGAAGTTGCTGTTGCCCTGGAAGACGATCTTCGTCGCCGTGCCGAAGCCGGGGGCGGTTACGGTGGTTCGCGAGTCGATCGGCGCGCCGCTGAACGCGGGCGTGTCCGACGGCGTCGTGTGGACGACCACGAACAACCCGTTCGGGCCCTGGATCCGGGTCGAGAGCAGCGCCGGGTTCTGCTGACTGGCGCTCGGCGCCGACCAGCCGCCGCCGGACGGGACCTCCGCGGTCCAACCGCCGAGGCTGTCGCTGTAGGTCGTGTAGGCGAACCCGCCCTCGGAGTCCGGGGCCGGGGCGTCGGGCGTGGCATCACCCGAGCCCTCGCCGGCCTCGCTCCGCAGCTCCTTGACGTCCTCCTGCAGCGCCTTCAGCCGTTCCTCCTGGCGGGCGTCGCGAACCGCCTCCTTCAGGTCGGCCTCGCTGATCGAGCTCGTGCCCTCACCGCCCGATCCGCACCCGGCGAGCAGCGTGACAGCCAGCACGAGCGCCACCGCCACCGGCACCCGGGTTGGCCCGTGCCCGGCGGCCTGCGGTGGCCGCATGTTGCTCCCCCATCCCTCGATGAGCTGACCCTAGACGAGAGCCTGCCGCCGAATCAACCCGGCCGGGTACGTCCGCCCCGATCGGGTGGGTCGGGCGTCGGATCGGGCGGCGATCGGCGCCGGAGTCGGGAAGGAGGATGGTGCGAGACGGCGAACCCATGCCGTCGATGAGACCTCACCGCCTGTTGCTGCTGCTCGGATTCGTGATCGTCCCAACCGTGATCGGCGTCGCCTTGGCGTCCGCTGCGGGGGTCAAGAGCTCCGTCGATGTGCCCGGCGGCGGCTTCGCCTCGACGACGACCGACTGCCCGCGCGGCACCGCGCTCGTCGCGCAGGGCTTCGGCACGGAGAAGTTCAGCGTCGACGGGCCGGGCAGCACCGTCGTGCGGATCGACTCGCATCGCTCCGGCACCGGGCTCGCGAGCCGGGCCGTCAACTTCAGCATGGCGCCGGGCGTCTTCACGGCCTATGCCTACTGCTCGAAGCGGGGGCGGGACGTCCGGGTGGTCAGGGACAAGGTCTTCGTGCCGCCCGGCACGGTCGGCGTGGCGAAGGCCACCTGCCCGCGCGGCATGGTCCCGATCGGCGGCGGCTTCGGCTCGCCCAGCGTCACGTCGGGCGGCGTCCCCGCGATCGTGCTCACCTCGCGCCGCCAGGGACGCGCCTGGAGGGTCGAGGGGATCGGCGAGGGCGGCTCCGCCAGGGGCGGCGGCGTCATGAGCAGCATGGTTGCCTACGTCTACTGCCTTGAGGATGCCCCGAGGGTGACGATCAGCAGGAAGCGGGCGCCGGTCGGCCGTGAGCTGACGACGGTGGTCGCGACCTGCCCGCGCGGCCGGACGGCCCTCGGCGGCGGCTTCGACGGGAACATCGAGTTCTCCGGAAGCCCCCGCGCCGGCGGGGTCGTCATCTCCCGGCGAGCGAAGCGCGGTCGCGGCTGGAAGGTCCGGGCGGTCAGCATCAACGAGGGGCTCGGCTCGAAGGCGACCGCGTACGCGTACTGCGTGAAGCGCTGACCGCGGCGGCGGGTCCCTCCCGGCGGCGATGGTGCGGCTACGATCGCCGCCGATGCCGGGATCGAGGGGACGACTGACGCTGACGGCCGTCACGGTCGGCCTCGCGCACCTGATCGCCGCGGCCGCCGCCGCCGCGAGCACCCACGTCGACTGTGATGCGCCCGCGACCGGCGCCGACGGGTCGAGGCGACATCCGCTGACGACGCTGGCGGAGGCCTCCGCCGAGCCGCTCGCGCCGGGGTCGAGGCTGCTCCTGCGCCGCGGCACCGCCTGCGCCGGGACCCTCGCGCTGACCGGCTCGGGGTCGAAGCGGCGGCCGGCGCTGGTCGGCGCCTATGGCCGCGGGCCGCGGCCGCTCGTCGGCGCGAGCGGCGAGGACGGCGTGCGGCTCGAGAACGTCTCGCACGTGACCGTCGAGGGCCTCGAGGTGATCAACCCCGGCGACGGCACGGCGCGCAAGCGCGGCGTCCACCTGATCGCCGCGGGCGAGACGGTCGCGGCGGTCACCCTCCGCGACCTCCACGTCCACGACGTCGGCGGCAACCTCGACAAGGACACGGGCGGCAGCGGCGGGATCCAGGTCGACTCGACCGGGCCCGGCGTCGGCCGCTTCCGCGGCCTGGTGATCGAGGACAACCGCGTCGTGGACGTGAGCCGGAGCGGGATCTTCGTCGTCGGCGTCGCCGGCGGCGAGCGGCCGCGGGCGAGCGAGCCCTGGCCGGAGGCCTCCAGCGGGGTCCGGATCCGCCGCAACGAGATCCGGCGGATCGCCGGCGACGGGATCGTCGCGCTCGGGACCGACGGCGCCCGCGTCCGCCGCAACCTGGTCCGCCGCGGAAACCGCGCCGGCCGCGGGCTCGCCGACCCCGAGGGGATGATCTGCAACGCCGGGATCTGGGCCTTCCACGCCAACAACACGCTGATCGAGCGCAACGTCGTCGCCGGGATGAAGTTCAACGGCTGCGACGGCTCCGGCTACGACATCGACTACGACCAGGACGGCACCGTCGTCCAGTTCAACGAGAGCCGGGGCAACGAGGGCGGCTTCATGCTGCTCTGCACCGACACCGAGCCGCGGACGGCCACGGTCCGCTTCAACCTCAGCGTCAACGACGGCTTCTCGTTCAACAGCTCGCCGTGTAGCCGCCCGGCCGGAAGCTACGAAGGCCTGCGCATCCACAACAACACGATCGTCGGCCCCGACCCGGGCGTTGCGATCCTCGGCAACCCGGCCCCCAGCCTGTTCGGCCCGCCGGGCCTCGACTTCTTCAACAACGTCCTCGTCGCGACCGAGGCCGGCCGCACCTTCGACTGCGGACCCGGCTGCCACAACAACCTCTTCTTCCGGATGCCGGTCGCGGGCGCCGAGCCGATCGCGGCGCCGCCGCGGTTCCGGGGCCGTCGCCCCTACGACGCCAAGACGCCGCCAGCCGCCTTCAAGCTGCGCCCACCCTCGCCGGCGATCGGCGCCGCCGCCCGCCTCCCGCGCGGCGCGGACAGGGACTTCTTCGGCAACCCGATCGGCCGCCGCGGCGCGCCCGACGTCGGCTTCCACCAGGCCCGCTGACCGCCGCCGGGCGGCGGGCCTACCCCAGCAGCTCGTTCTTCGCCAGGCCCTGATCGAGCAGGGCCTCGGCCTGGGCGGCGCCGGTCACCGGCAGGGCGTCGGGGTCGAGCAGCCCGGCCTGGACCAGCACCGTGGTCTGGTCCCAGTAGATGTGCTCGTGGTGGACCTTGCCGTCCTCGAAGCCGACCACGACGACGACCGGGACGCTGATCCGCCGCCCCGTGGGCGGGATCCCCGGCAGCATGATCTCGAGCTCGCGATCGTGGGTGAAGGTCATCACCAGCTCGTCGACGACCTGGCTCTCGCCGACCGTGCGCGAGACCTCCCTCGTCTCGGTGTCATCGGGCCACTGGCCGATGAAGTGGTCGCTGTAGAAGGCGCGCACCCCGTCGGTGCCGTTGCCGCCGGTGATCGTCGGCACGTGGTGGACGTAGGGGTTCTCGCTCATCGTCGCCATCGTCGCTTCGACGTCGAGGTCCCGGAACTCGGCCTGCAGGTGTGCATCGAATGTCGCCGCCAGGTCGCTCATAGCCGTCTCCTTTCGCGGGGTCTCGGAGTCTGCCGGACGTGACGCTCAGGGCGTGCCGGGCGGAGCTTCGTCGGTCGCCGCGACGAGCGCCTCGATCCGCTCGGGGCTCAGCCCGAATGCATGCCGAGGCTGCCGAGCAGGAGCTCGCCGGCGGGACCGGGGATCGGCCGCCACCTCCTGACGCCGTGGAGAGGCTCGGGGAGCCGGGCGAGCGGCGCGGTCGGGCCGCGGCCCGACCGGGGCCTTGCCGTCCTCACCGCTTCACCGGCTTCGGAGCAGGTCGCCGCTCGGGCCGCGCCGGTGCGCGCTCGGGCCGGCGCTTCGGCCGCGGCGTGCGCGCGGGCTCGACGACGATCGTCCGGTACGGATCGCTGAACCTGGTCAACTCGGTCATCTCCATCGATTCCGGCGGTAGCACCGTGCCTGCACCCGGAGGTGGGGCCGGTTGCTGCGACGTCATCGGGCCGGATCCCTCTGCCGCTCTTGATGGACCGGTCAAAGGTACAGCCGCCGTCAAGCCACCCGGTTCGTGAATCGGCACGGCTTCGGCACGAGCCGACACGGTGAGTCACCCACAAGTGTGCCCGGGTGCGCGATCGTGTCGGCAGGATCGGGCGAACGACCAGGAGGGGCGCGATGGCGGTCAAGGGGAAGCGGAAGCGGAAGCAGGAGGGGTTGAGCGGCAAGGCACGCGAGGAGGCGATCGTGGCGCTGATCCGTGCCGTGCCCGAGGGCTTCGTCACGACCTACGGCGACCTCTGCCCGGAGGCGCCACGACTGCCGGGACGAATCCTGGCGTCGACGCGGGAGAAGCTTCCCTGGCACCGGATCGTCCGCGCCGACGGCACCTTCGCGAAGGGTGATCGGCAGCGCCGCCTCCTGCGCCGGGAGGGGATCCCGTTCGCCGGCAAGCGGGTCGACATGGAGCGGGCGCACATCCCGCGCGAGGCGCTGCTCGACCGCTGAGCGAGGAGGAAGGCGGGGCTTCGAAGCGCGGACGGCAACCCCTCGGGCGATCGGCGTCAGGAACGGGACGGCGGCGCCGACGCACCGGGTGCCGCTGCGAGGGGGCCGGCCGGGGGACTCGACGCCGGCCCCCTCCCGGTGGCCCGGTCGGGGGAGGGTGTCCGGGTGCAGGCACCCCGGCAGGGCCGGACCGAATCAGTGCCCGCCGCGGCGTGGCCGGGCTCAGCCCCCCTCGCGGGCGGCGACGACCTTGAGCAGCGCCTCGACCACCTGCGGGTCGAACTGGTGGCCGGCGCCGGCGCGGAGCTCGTCGTGGGCGGCGGCGGCGCTCATCCCGGCGCGGTAGGGGCGGTCGCTGGTCATCGCGTCGTAGGCGTCGCAGGCGAAGACGATCCGGGCGCCGATCGGGATCGCCTCGCCGGCGAGGCCGTCGGGGTAGCCGCTGCCGTCCCAGCGCTCGTGGGCGTGGCGGACGACCGGGCGGATCGGGGTCAGGAACTCGATCGGCTCGATGATCCGCTCGCCGATCAGCGAGTGCTGCTCGACCTCCGCCCGCTCGTCGCCGTCGAGCGGGCCCTCCTTGTTGAGGACCTCCCGGGGAATCCCGATCTTGCCGATGTCGTGCAGGGCCGCGGCGTAGCGGAGCATCCGCAGCTCCTCGCCCTCGAGTCCGAGCATCGCGCCGACGGCGACGGCGTCGTCGGCGATCGCCCGCGAGTGCGCGGCCGTGTAGGCGTCCTTCGACTCGAGCGCCGCCGACAGGGCCTCGGCGGTGCCGAGGTATGCGCGGTCGAGGGTCCCGTAGAGCTCGATCGCGTCGATCACCGTTGCGAGGACGGCCGCGAACGCGGCGAGGACGGCGGCGTCGTCGTCGTCGAAGGCGTCGGTCGCCGCGTCCTCGAGGTTGACGGCCCCCCAGGTGCCGCGGCCCGTGCGGATCGGGACGACCAGCTCGGAGCGGACCTCGCTGCGCTCGGCGATCGCGCGATAGGCGGGCTCGCGGGTGACGTCGCCGCTCAGCACCGGCTCGCCCCCGGCGAGCGCGCGGCCGATCAGCCCGACGTCGACCGCCTGGCTCCAGCCGTCCGGCGTCGGGCTCGGGGCCCGCTCGCCGCTGATCACGACCCGATCCCCCTCGACGGCGAGGACCTGCGCGATCGAGCAGCCGAACGAGCGCTGCAGCTCCTCGGCGGCGCCGTCGCTGAGGTGGCAGGCGTCCATGACCCCGGAGAGCCGGACGGGCACGCTGAGCGCGAGGTCGAGGGCGCGATCGAGCCGTCCCTTCGCCGTCGCCCCCTCGGCCCTGTGCGGGTTCGGGGCGATCGCCGCGGCGACCGCGAGACGCAGCGGCGCGTCCACGTCCTCCAGCGGCGCGTCGTCGCGATCGGCGAAGAGCTCGACGAGGTAGACGCCGTCCTCGTCGCCGGCGCAGACGCCGACCGCTCCCTTGCAGCCCTCCTGCGCGAGCAGCTCGCGCTCGGCCGGGTCGCTCGCCTCGTCGTCGATCCGGGCCAGATAGGAGCCGCTGCCGGCGGCGACGATCGCCGCCGTGGCGGGGTAGTCGGCGAGCTCGTAGGACTCGTAGTCGAGGCTGCCCGGGGCGACCCGGGCGCCGGTCCGGCGACGCTGTCGGTTGTCGCCCAGGGCGACGTCGCGGATGCTGCGCTCGCCGTTGGCGGCGTGGGAGATGGCCCAGGAGGCGAAGTCGCCGGCCGTCGTGAACGCCGTCGCGACGACCTCGAGGCGGTCGAGGGTGGAGGCGCCGGCGAGCTCGCCGTCCATGGTCCGGGCGACCTCCTCGGCCGTCTCCCAGAAGCGGGGGCGGATGCCGCCGTCGGGCATCGGGATCCACTCCGCCTCGTCCTCCTCCGCCACCTGCGCGGTCGTGCAGACGCGGTTGCCGCCCCGGTGCTTGGCGAGGTACTGGGCGGCGTCGGCGGCGGCGAGGAGCTGCGGCGGCTCGCCGGCCCCGGGCACGGCGGTGGCGATGCCGCAGGAGACCGACGGGGTGTCGTCGTCCTCGTCCTCGGCGAGCATCCGCTGGGCGCCGGCGGCGAGCGCGGCGATCTCGGGGTGCTCGACCGAGGCGCCTCCGGTCGGACGTCCCTCGAGCAGGACCCCGAACTCGTCCCCGCCGATCCGTCCGACGAACGCTCCCGGGAACGAGGCGGCGGCGCGGACGAGGGCGCTGCCGACCCGGCGCAGCGCCTCATCGCCGGCGGCGTGCCCCTTGGAGTCGTTGATCGCCTTCAGCCGGTCGACGTCGCAGAGCATGATCGACAGGTCGGTGGTCCCGTTGGCGAAGCGTTGCGCCGCCCGCCCGAGCCGCTCCTCGAACGCACGCCGGTTGGCGAGGCCCGTGAGCGGATCCTCGTAGGCCAGCCGCGAGACGCGGGAGAACATCTCCGAGCGCGAGACGACGGCCGCGAGCTGAGCCGCGATCGCCTCCAGGAAGAGGACGTCGGGAGAGCGGAAGGGGGGATCGCCGGATGCCGTCGAGGCCCAGATCCCGCCCCAGCGCCGGCCCTCGACCTCGATCGCGACGCTCATGTCCGAGGTCTTCTCGAACCCGCGCAGCAGCTCGATCGAGATCGGGTCGGCGGCGGGGTCGTCGATCGAGCTGAAGTGGGGCTGGCCCGTCGCCGCCAGCTCGCGCAGGCGCGGGTAGGCGGCGATCTCGTAGACCTCGTCGGTCGGGAACCGCTCCTCGTCCGGTCCGAGCCTGCCGACGTTGATGAGCACCCGGTAGAGCCGGTACTCGTCCTCGAAGCGGCTGATCGAGAGCGATGCGGCGCCGATCGCGGCCCGGGCCTCGGTCGCGACGAGCTCGATCACGTCGTCGAGCTCGTTCGCCGCCGAGGCCGCGGTGACGACTCGCAGCAGGGCTTCCCGTTCTTCCGATCGCAGTGCCGTCCCCGTCACGATCCCCCTATCGGCACGACTGCGCTCGTCGGTTAGGGGCGCAGGATCGTGTGGGAAGCACGCTACGCGACTCAGATGACCTGATGCAGGCGCCGGCCCATCGCCGCCCGCGAGCAGTTGAAGATCGCGCACAGGGCGTCGAAGTCGCCCCCGGTGCGCCGGTAGTGCCGGCGGACCAGGTCGGCCGGCATCAAGAGCGAGGCGGCGACCCGGTTCGCCGCCGCCTCGGGCGGCTCGTGCGGCGGCCGCCCGGCCGTGGGTCCGGCAGCGGGGTCGACCGTCCCGTGGCGACAGAACAACGAGCGCTGGGCGTCCTGGTGGAGGAACCAGTGGCCGAGCTCGTGGCCGATCGTGAAGCGCCGCCGCGGTGGCCACTCGCGGGCCTCGGTGGCATTCACCCAGATCTCGCCGTCGCCGGGCAGAAGCAGCCCCGAGATCGAGCCGTCGGCCCCGACCTCCGGGCATCCGGGGGCCGCCGTCATGTCCTCGACGTCGCGGACGAGCAGGCCGACGTGACTGTCGGCGATGTCCTCGATCGGGACCGGGAGCGAGCGGTGGTCCCAGATCCAGTCGGGCACCTCCGCAAGCAGCTCCTCGGCGTGTCTGCTCACCCCCTCCATCGGCCCGGCGATCGTAGCGCCGCGCCGAGCGTCGGGCGCGATGCCGGGAGCGGATCAGCCGTCGAGGAAGAGCGCGTCGATCTCGTCGTGGCCGGGCCGGTCGGCCGCCGAGAGCCGCCCCCGGGCCTCCGCCGCGTCCTCGGCGAGCTCGGCGTTCGGGAACGCCGTCCGGGCGAAGGCCGGGCCTGCGCCCTCGAGATCGCCAGCCCCGCTCCCGGCGGCGCGGATCCGCCCCGGCTCGGTGCCGAGGATCCCGGCGAGGGCGTCGATGACGCGGGCGGACACGCCCGCCGGGCGCAGCCTTCCCTGCTCCATCCGGTGGTAGTAGGACTCGACCTTCGCGACCTGCGGCGGGGCGGAGAACCCGAGTGCCGCCGCGAGCCTCGAGACGAGGATGGCGCGCTTGAGCCGCGCCTTCTGCCGGAGCGCCGGCAGGAGCTCCGGCCAGCTTCCCGATTCGGCCACCTTTGCCGCGTACACGCGGTCGACCGCCTGCTGTGCCAGCGATCCCTCGTACGCTTCGGGATCCCACTTGCGGGGCGGGGCGGTCATGAGATAGCTGTCGATCCGCGCCGCCAGCTCCTGACGCTGGTCGGGATCGGCCCGGCCGAGCAGCGCGGCGGGATCGACGTCGCGGCCGGCCGCGTCGTCGGCGGCGAGCTCGTCGATCAGTCGGTCCAGGTCAGCCATCGGGGGCACCTCCATCCTCCCCTGCGGAGAGCTCCCGTTCCAGGTCGACCTTGAACCGGCGCCAGATCTGCTGCACGTTGGCGACGCTGACATCCTCGCCGCGCTCGTCGCTCATCCGGGCGGCCACCTCCGCGCCGGAGAGGTCCTCGCCGCCGATCAGCCCGGGGCCGTAGAGCATGATCACCCGGCGATGCGTCTCGTTGCGGGAGCTGACGACGCGTTCGACCGCGTCGAGGATCGCCACCGCTCCGGTCTCGTCCTCGACCGCCTCCTCCGGGCCCCAGACCTCCTCGCCGCCGGAGTGCTCGCCGGGCAGCGGCGCCTGCTCGGGGCGGCGTTCGCGGTCGCGGTGGAAGTCGGCGATCCGGCGCTTGGCGATCCGGACCATGAACGCCCGCGCGGAGAGGATCACCTTGCCGTCGAAGGCGGATTCCACGAACGACACGAACGCCGCGCTGACGACGTCGTCGCACGAGTCGGGCGGGACCTTCGCGGCGACCAGGCTCCTGACCAGCGGCTCCTGCCGCCAGGTGACGATCCCGACGGCGCGCCTCGCGCTCTCGAGATACCCGGCCTCGCCGGCGCCGGCCACGTACGCGACGAGCTCCTCGTCGCTGCGCTGCGCGAGAGCCCCCTCTTCGAGTGGTTCGAAGTCGCTCAAGGCACCGCCAACCTAGACGATCGATCCGCAACTCCACGTCCGCGCGGGCTCGTGGTCGCTCGCCTTGCGACCTCGCTTGCGCCGGGTGTCTAGAGTTACCCCCGGTCCGGCCGCGTGCCGGGCCGCGTATGAGAAATGTGTGCTTGAGGACGAGGACCACTGCCCCGCAGTGCTTTTCAACCGAGCCGCAAGGAACAACGGCATTGGAGGCAATGCGAAATGGCAAGTGGAACCGTCAAGTGGTTCAACGGCGAGAAGGGCTACGGCTTCATCGCCCCTGACGAGGGTGGCGACAAGGACGCCTTCGTCCACATCAGCAACATCGTCGGCGGCGTCCGCATCGACGAGGGCGACCGGGTCACCTTCGACATCGAGGACTCGGCGAAGGGCCCGCAGGCGGTCAACGTCACGAAGGCGTAGGCCCGACAGCGAGCGACCGGCCCCGCGATGCGGGGGACCGGACCCGGCGCCGCCTCGCTCGAGGCGGCGCCCGTCGTTGGGGGATCACGCCGCGCCCGCTCGCCCTCCGCCCCGATCTCCGCGCCGCGCCCGCGCGACCGGAGATCCTCGCCGGTCAGCGGCCGCCGAGGATCTGGTCGCGCTCGGCGAGGCGGTTGGCGCGTCGCAGCTCCGCCTCCCGCCGGCGCCGCATCTCGTCCTCGCCCTCGGCGATCAGCTCCGGGGCGGGAGCCGGCCGTCCGTCCTCGAGCGCGACCATCGTCAGGTACGCGGTCGAGGTGTGCCGGGCCTCGCCGGTGAACGGGTTCTCCGCCTCGACCCGGACGCCGACCTCCATCGAGGTCCGCCAGACCGCGTTCACCGACGCGGTGCAGCGGAGGAGCTCGCCGACGAAGACGGGGGTGTTGAAGGTCATCCGGTCGATGCCCGCGGTCACCACCCGGCGGCCGGAGTGCTTGATCGCGGCGAGCCCGGCCGCCTCGTCGACGAGGCGCATCACCGTGCCGCCGTGGATGAACCCGCCCGTGTTGGCGTCGGTGATCGACATCCAGCGGACGAGCAGCGACGCCGAGTCGGCGACCCGGCGCGGCTCGCCCGCGCCCGCTCCGCTCTCCGGCCCCGGCCGCTCCGGGGGCTCGATCGCTTCCGCCATGGACGTTGAGGGTAGATGGACCCGCGCTAGGCGGGCAGCGCGGCGATCGCCGGACGGCGGTCGGTGCCGGGGGCGAGGCTGACCCGGTTGCGGCCGTCGCGCTTGGCGCGGTAGAGGGCCTCGTCGGCGCTCACCCAGAGCGCGTTGAAGTCGAAGCGGGACTCCGGGCCGGAGGCCGCGGCGCCGCAGCTCATCGTCATCATCACGCCGCTCGGGAAGGGGTGGCGGGCGACGGCGGCGCGGAGGCGCTCGGCGAGGTCGGCGGTGTCGCGGAGGCCGACGCCCGGGAGGACGATCAGGAACTCCTCGCCGCCGGTCCGGTAGGCGAGCTCGAAGGCACGGAGCTGGTCGCGGATCAGCTCGGCGACGCGGACCAGGATCTCGTCGCCGCAGGCGTGACCGACCGTGTCGTTGACCTCCTTGAAGTGGTCGATGTCGCAGTAGACGAGGCCGACCGGCGCGTCGGCCGTGAGCGCCTGCTGGCTCAGCTCGGCGACCCGGTTCTCGAGCGCCTTGCGGTTGAGCAGGCGCGTCAGCGGATCGACGATGGACTCGCTCCGGTACTGGAGCTCGGAGTGCATCAGCGCCGTCGAGAGGATCGCGATGCCGATGATCAGCGCCATCGGGGTGAACAGGAGCGGCGGGTAGTCGATCACGGCGGCGGCGTCGGTGCCGAACAGGACCGCGCAGAGCAGCGCCACGGTGATGGCGACGCCGGCGACGATCCCGCGGCCGGAGAACCTCGTGCTCAGGGTGACGACCGGCACCGCCAGGAATACCGCGACGAGCGCCTCCGGCGCGTCGGTGAGGAGCACCGCGGAGGCGATCACGACCTGGGCGCCGACCCAGGCGCCGAAGATCCAGTACTCGGGGCGGGAGGCACGGGCCGCGAGCTTGTCGGCCGTGGCGAAGAAGATGGCGGCGATGAGCAGGAGCGGCAGCGGCTCCCAGCCGATCCACGGGCCGCAGGCGATGAATCCGACGGCGAAGACGGCGAACGCCATCATCCGCACGTCGCGGAGGCGGGCGTCCATCTCGAGCATCCGCTCGCGGTCCTGCTCGCTGGCGATCAGCCAGTTGATTCCGCCTCGCATGCCTAGTTGATCGGCTGCTCGGCGTGAAATCTGAACCGTGGCCGGACGGCTGCGATCAGGCGACCGGGCGCAGCACCTGCTCGATCCCCGTCGCGAGCCCGTCGCCTCCGACGTCGATCACGGCCGCGTTGAGCCAGACGTCCTCCTCGGCGGTGTGGAAGCGGGCCGGCATCTGCGTCCGGAAGGCCCCGAGCGCGTCCGCGACCTCGACCCCGAGGACGCTCCTGCGGGCCGCGGTCATGCCGACGTCGGCGATGAACGCGGTGCCGCCCGGCAGCACGCGGGCGTCGGCGGTCGGCACGTGCGTGTGGGTGCCGACGACCGCGGCCACGCGACCGTCGAGATGCCAGCCCATCGCGATCTTCTCGCTCGTCACCTCGGCGTGGAAGTCGACGAACAGGACCGCGGCGCCGCGGCGCCGGAGATCGTCCAGCTCGGCGTCGGCGGCCGGGAATGGCGAGCGTGCGACCGTGAGCTGGAGCTGGCCGCTGAGGTTGAGGACGCCGACGCTGCTCCCCGCCGCCTCGATGATCGTCGAGCCCCGCCCGGGGTTGCCCTTCGGGTAGTTCGCGGGGCGGATCAGCCGCTCGCAGCGGTCGATGAACTCGTAGGCGTCGCGGTGGCGGTAGACGTGGTTGCCGGTCGTGATCAGGTCGACGCCGGCCGCGAAGATGTCGTCCGCGGTGCCCTCGGTGATCCCGACTCCACCGGCGGCGTTCTCGCCGTTGGCGATGACCAGATCGGGACCGAGCTCGTCGCGGAGCCCGGGCAGCAGCCGCGCAAGCCCACGCCTGCCCGGGCCGCCGACGATGTCGCCGATGAACAGGATCCGCACGCGCCCACCCTAGCCGCGGCCCGAGCGAGCCGGTCCGCAGCGGCCGGACGATCGACCCCGATCATCTAGCTTGTGCCGCCGTGACGGCCACCCCGACAGCGAGCGCCGACGCCGCGATCGAGGCGCGCGGGCTGACCAAGCGCTTCGGCGAGCGGCTGGCGCTGCGCGATGTCGATTTCGCCGCCGTCCCCGGCGAGGTTCTCGCGGTGATCGGGCCCAACGGCGCCGGCAAGACGACGCTGCTCTCGATCCTCGCCGGGATCCGCGAGCCCGACGGCGGCGAGATCCACCTGCCGCGCGGCGTCGTCGGCTTCGTCCCCCAGCAGGCCGCGCTCTACCGGCGGCTGACGGTCGCCGAGAACCTGCGCCTGTTCGCGCGCCTCGAGGGCGTTGCCGACGTCGAGGCGGCGGTCGCGGCGATGCTCGAGCAGACCGGGCTCGGCGAGCGCCGCGACGATCAGGCCGGGATGCTCTCGGGCGGCAACCAGCAGCGGATCAACATCGCGATCGGCCTCCTCTCCGATCCCGCCGTCCTGCTCCTCGACGAGCCCTCGACCGGCCTCGACCCGCGCCAGCGCGGGCGCCTCTGGGAGTTCGTCCTCGGCCTCGCCGGCGCCGGCACGACGGTGATCTTCTCGACCCACAACATCGCCGAGGCCGAGCGCTACGCGCAGCGGGTGCTGGTGATCGCCGACGGGCAGGCCCTCTTCGACGGCACGATCGCCGGCCTGCATGCCGCCGCCCCGGCGACCGATGCCGCCGGGGCCGACTTCGAGTCCGCCTTCGTCCGCTTCCTCGCCGAGCGCGGGCACTAGATAAAGGGCGCCGCTCTCCGAACCTCCCCGTCGATGCGCTGGCTACTGCTCAAGGACCTGCAGATCATGCGGCGCTCGCCGCTTCTGACGGCGTTGCTCGTCATCTATCCGATCGCGATCGCCGTCCTGATCGGATTCGCGCTCAGCCGCGGCCCCGAGGAGCCCCGGGTCGCGTTCCTCAACCAGGTGCCGGCCGACACGCCGCTCTCGGTCGGCGGTGAGGAGCTCGACCTCGCCGGCGCCAAGAGCGAGCTCTGCGCGCGGATCGAGTGCGTGGAGGTGTCGAGCGAGGAGGAGGCACGCGAGAAGGTCGAGTCCGGCGACGTGCTCGCGGCGCTGATCCTGCCCCCCGATCTCGTCGACAAGCTGCAGACGCTGGCGGGCCTCGATCCCGAGAGCCCGACCGTGCAGGTGATCGTCAACGAGGAGGACCCGGTCAAGGCGGGCCTCGTCGACGACCGGATCGACTCGCTGCTCGCCGAGGCGAACCTGCGCATCTCCCAGACGGTCTCCGAGGTCTCGACGACCTACCTGCAGATCCTCCTCGACGGCGGCGACTTCAGCTTCCTCGGCGAGGGGATCGAGATCCTCGGCCTGCGCCGCTCCGAGCAGATCCTGCGCGAGATCCGCGACCAGCTCCCGCCCTCGAGCCCCGATCTCGACCGGCTCGACTCGGTGATCCGCTTCAGCCACCTGGCGGCCGAGAACCTCGGCGTCGCCGACGACCTCCTCGACGCGGTCTCGCAGCCGATCAAGGTCGACAAGGAGACGATCGACGGCGACACGCCGAGCCTCGACACGTTCGCGATCGCCGTCGCGGCGACGGTGACGCTGATGTTCGTCACCGTCCTGCTCGTCGCCGGCTCGCTGGCGCTCGAGCGCGAGGAGAACGCGTTCGCACGGCTCACCCGCGGCCTCGTGTCGAAGACGACGCTGCTCGCCGAGAAGGTCCTGCTCGGGATCGTCGTCGCGCTGGCGGTGACGCTGCTGATGCTCGCCGGCCTCGGCCTCTTCGTCGATCTCGACTGGGGACGCTTCGCCCTCTGGCTCCCCGCGATCGTCGCCGGCGGCGCCGGTTTCGCCGCCTTCGGGGCGGCGATCGGCGGCGCCGCCAGGGAGGTCCGGGCGGCGTCGCTGCTCGCCTTCATGGTCAGCCTCCCGGTCGCGTTCCTGTCGCTGGTCCCCTCGGGCACGGTCGCGCCCGGCCTCTACGACGTGATCGAGGTCGTGACGGCGCTGTTCCCCTTCGATCCGGCCCTGCGGGCGCTGACCGGCGCGCTCGACGCATCCGGGCCCGGCATCGGCATCGCGATCCTCCACCTCGCGATCCTCGCGCTCGCCTACGGCGCCCTCGCCCGGATCGCGGTCCGCCGCTTCGCCTGACCAGCGGCAC
>CAZTGN010000003.1:26387-28623 GCA_964613275.1 uncultured Conexibacter sp.
GCCGGGCGGCCCGGCGGCGCCGCGCCCGGGGTGCGGGCCCCGGGCGCCAGCCGTCCGGCCTGGCTACGCGTTGGCCAGCTGCCAGGCGACGCAGCGGGGGAAGGCCCGCCCGCCGACCTCGTTCCCGTACTTCTCGACGAATGCCTCCGGGTCGGCTCGACGCTCAGCCCGGCAGGTCCGCTTCGCCTCGTGGATCTTCGCGACCGGCGCGAGCTTCGCCCGCACGCAGCGCCGCAGCGCGCCGTGACGCGGCCCGTAGAGGGCGAGGAACCTGATCGGATTCGCCCTCGCCTCCGCCCGGCATGCGTGCTTCGCCCGGCGGACCGCCTTCGCGGCCGGCGCGAGCTTCGCCCGCACGCAGCGCCGCAGCGCGCCGTGACGCGGCCCGTAGCGGGCCAGGAACCGGACCGGACTCGCCTTCGCCTCCGCCTGGCAGGCGCGCTTCGCGAGCCGGAGCGCGGCCGGATGGTGCTCCGGCCCCTCGACGTGCGCGGTTGCGGGACCGACGCTCAGAGCGATCGCCCCGCACGCGACCACCGTCAACGTCAGTAGTCGTCTCATCCTCAGACTCCTCCTTTCGCCGCGCGAGACGCCCGGCGAGTCGTTGCCATTCACTACCGGTCAATGCCGGAGGGGCGACGGTGTCAGCGTCGATCTCGGCGATGGTCGGCCGCCGCCGCGCGACGAGGCGGCCGAGCGCCCGCCACAACGGGCCCGCCGTGGCGCGCTCACGCCGGATCAGCCGCCGCGCCCCGGGTGGCAGCGCTCGCAGCAGCCGCAGCCTCCCGGCGTGGCGGGTCGCAGCGCCGGGATCGACCGGCATCGGCGTCGGTGCGGCGGTGGGGGCGACCGTGGTCGGCTCCGTCGTCCCGTCGGCCGCCATGCCTGCGTCGGTGGCCGCCGGGTCCGGGGTGCCGGTGGGAGCGCCGGAGTCCGTATCGACGCTCCGGCGGCCGGCGGCTGGTGCCGCTGCCGATCCCGCTTCCGCGCGGCGACCCCGTTCGGCCGGCGATGTGCGTCCCCACGCCTGCCGTGGCGCTCGCGGTGCGCCGCCCGTCATCGCTTCGGCCACCCGCGTCGCATCCGACGGCTGCAGCCGCTGCTCCCGCCCCGCGTGCTCCCCGAGCTCCGCTCCCGCGGCCGCCAGCGCAGCCGTGGCAACCACCACCGCGGTCTTCACCGCCGCGCCACCCAGCAGCGAACCGCCACCCAGCGCCGCTCCGCCGGCCGCCGCCGTGCCCGATCCAGTGACGGTGCCGCCCTCGAGGATCGACCCGAGCAGGCCGCTCGCCGCGGCCGCGGGCAGGGGTGGGAAGAGAGCAGCGAGGTCGGCGCGCCGTTCCGCGATCGCGTCCCGGAACCGCGAGCAGGCGGCGCAGCTTCGCAGGTGGCTTCGCAGGGTCCGGCTCCTGAGCCGGCGCCCGTCGCGAGCCGAGATTGCGCGCCGGACCGGATCGCAGTCGAGCTCGCGCCCGGCGGCGAATCCGGCCAGCGATGCCCGCGCCGCGTACACCGCTTGTCTGGCAGCGCCCTCCGAGCAGCCGAGCGCGGCGGCGATCTCGTCGTAACCGAGCCCGCCGAGCTCGCGCATCACGAGCGCGCTGCGCTGCCGCTCCGCGAGCATCTCGAGATCGGCGAGGAGACGACCGAGCCGGAGACGGGCGGCGGCGGCGGCGACGACATCGGCGCGGGGATCGCTTGGCTGCGACCGGTCGGCGTCGGGGGCGATCGGCGCTCGCGCGCGCCTGCGAAGCACCGCCAGCGACTCGTTCCGCGCGATCCGGAAGAGCCAGGGGACGAGCGCGATCCGGCGGCGCTCGCCGGCGAGGCCGCGCAGCGCCGACTCCATCGTCGCCTGCAGGGCGTCCTGGGCGGCATCGGCGTCGCCCAGGATCGCGGCGCAGTAGCGGAAGAGTTGCTGGTGGTGGTCGCGGTAGACCAGCTCGAAGCGGCTGGCCCGGGCGCCGCTCGCGGTGTCGAGCCAGCCCGCCCCTGGAAGCGCTGGCGCGGGGGCGGGACCCCCGCGGCCGGATCCCGCTTGCCTCGCCTGGCTCCCCGATCCACGCACGCTGATCAGACAACCCGCCGCGGGCGCGGGCGATGCGGTGCACCGGCACCTAGACTCCGACGGCGATGGCCTTCCCGGCAACACGGCTGCGGCGGCTGCGGCGGACCGGCGTGGCTGCGGACGTCGGCGTAGAGCCGGAGGCGTGCCGTGACGCGCTGCGCGAGTTCC
>CAZTGN010000004.1:0-7397 GCA_964613275.1 uncultured Conexibacter sp.
CCCGGCGGCGCCTTCGACGCCGGCTGGACCGGCTACGCGCCGCTCTCGACCGGGGCGCCGCTCGGGCAGTCGTTCTTCAACCTCGGCGTCCAGTTCGCCGGCGCGTCATCGGTCGCGACCGCGCTCAACTTCCTCGTCACGATCGTGACGATGCGGGCGCCGGGAATGAGCTTCTGGCGGATGCCGCTGCTCGTCTGGGCCAACCTCTCGACCTCGCTGCTCGTCGTCGGCGCGACGCCGTTCATCGCCGGCGCCCAGTTCATGGTCCTGCTCGACCGCGCCCTCGGCACCAACTTCTTCCAGGCGGCGGCCGGCGGCGACGTGATCAGCTACCAGCACATCTTCTGGTTCTACTCGCACCCCGCCGTCTACATCATGATGCTGCCGGGCTTCGGGATCGTCTCCGAGGTGATCTCGACCCACGCCCGCAAGACGATCTTCGGCTACCGGCTGATGGCGATCTCGCTGCTCGGGATCGTCGTCCTCTCGTTCAGCGTCTGGGCCCACCACATGTTCGTCTCCGGCATGTTCGCCTGGCTGCGGGTGCCGATGATGCTGACCTCGGCGCTGATCGCGGTCCCGACCGGGATCAAGATCTTCTCCTGGGTGGGGACGCTGTTCGACGGCAAGATCCATCTCGAGAGCACCGGGATGCTGTTCGCGCTCGGCTTCATCTGCAGCTTCATCCTCGGCGGGATCAGCGGCGTGATGACGGCGATGGTGCCGCTCGACATCCACGTCACCGACACCTACTTCATCGTCGCCCACATCCACTTCGTCCTCTTCGCGGGCTCGGTGTTCACGATCTTCGCCGGCATCTACCACTGGTTCCCGAAGATGACCGGGCGGATGTACGACGAGCGGCTCGGCCGCATCCACTTCTGGGGCACGCTCGTCGGCACCTGGGGCACGTTCGTGCCGATGCACTGGATCGGGATGGAGGGGATGCCGCGCCGGGTCGCCGATTACGCCGCCCAGTTCGGCGACTGGAACCTGGTGATCTCGATCTTCGCCTTCATCCTCGGCGCCGTCCAGCTCGTCTTCCTCTACAACATGGTCGTGAGCTGGCGCTGGGGCCCCCGCGCCCCCGCCAACCCCTGGGGCGCCAAGTCGATCGAGTGGCTGGTCTCCTCGCCGCCGCCGCGCTTCAACTTCGACCGGATCCCGCGCGTCGTCGGCGGGCCCTACGAGTTCGGCGTCCCCGGCTCCCGCCACGCGATCTTCGAGCACGAGGAGCCGTCAGCCGCGCCCGCCGAGCCCGTGCCCGAGCGGGCGACGACCTCGGCCTGAGCTCCGGTAGCCCTGGGGGAACGTGCCCTGCCGCGGCCCGCTCCGAGCGGCAGCCGCCGTCGGTGGCCCCGATCTCGTCCGGCATCCGGGACGAGACCGGTACCAGCGGTAGGGGCTCGACGTCGGCGGGGGCGATCCCTAGGCTGCCTCCGATCGGGCGGATGGATGCAAGGAGCGGGACGGCCACCGTGACGGCGAGGGGGTTGTGCATCGCGTTCGTCGCGGTCCTGGCGTTGGTGGCCTGCGCCGCGCCCGCGGCCGCCGCCGGCCCGCGCCCCGAGACCGTGCCGGCGCTTCGGAACTGGAAGCCGGAGCCGGGGAAGTTCCGGCTGCGCGGGACGGGCAGGATCGTCGTCGGAGCGCCGGGCGGGCGCCGGCTGGACTCGGTCGCCGCCGTCCTCGCCCGCGACCTCGGGCGAGCGGACGGGCGCGCCCCACGGGTCGTCTCGGGGCGGGCAGCCCGGCCCCGGCGCGGGGACGTCGTCCTCCGCCTCGGCGCCCGCGACCGGAGGCTCGGCGGCGAGGGCTACCGGATGGACGTCGGGGCGCGGCTGACGATCACGGCGCGGCGGCCGGAAGGCGTCTTCCTCGGGACCCGGACGGCGCTCCAGCTGCTCAACGCGTCGCGCACGATGCCCGCCGGCCGGGCCCGCGACCGGCCCCGCTACCGCGAGCGCGGGCTGATGCTCGACCTCGGGCGCAACGCGTTTCGGGCCGGCTGGATCATCCGCGAGATCAGGCGGATCGCCGACCTGAAGCTGAACACGCTGCACCTGCACCTCACCGACGACCAGCGCTGGGGCCTCGAGTCGCGCTCGCACCCGGAGCTCGCCTCCCCCGGCGCGCTCACGATTCCCGCGATGAGGCGCATCCTCGCGGTCGCCAGGCGCTACCACGTCGAGATCGTCCCCGAGGTCGACGTGCCCGGCCACAGCGGCGCGCTCCTCGCCGCCCACCCCGAGCTCGAGCTGGAGCCGACCGGGACCCCGCCGCCGCTCTTCGCCGGCGGCAAGCTCGACATCACCGACCCGGCGGCGCGGCGGCTCGTCGCCGAGATCCTGCGCGAGCACGCGCGCCTCTTCGGCGGCCGCTACCTGCACGTCGGAGCGGACGAGTACATGGCGCCGGTCGCGGTGCCCTACTACCCGCAGCTCGGCGAGTACGCGATCCGTCGCTACGGCCCCGGCGCCGGCTACCGGGATGCGATCGTCGGTTTCGTCAACCGGCTGAACCGGATCGCCCGCCGCCACGGCAAGGTCCTGCGCGCCTGGAACGACCAGCTCGCGCCCGGCGCGGTCGTCGCCGTCGACAGCGACGTGGTCGTCGACTGGTGGACCGATCTCTCCCCGCTGTCGGATCCGAGCCCGCCGGCGCCCGCCGGGCTGCTCGCTGCCGGCCACAGGATCGCCAACAAGGGATGGTTCCCGACCTATCCCGACTACCTGGGAGGGGGGCCCACCGACCTCGCCGAGGCCTACGAGGGCTGGCGGCCCAACACCTTCTGCGGGCTGGTGATCGTCGAGCGCAGCCGACCCTGCGCAGCGATCGCGCCCGGCGAGCGCGCCAACCTCGGCTCCGCGGTCAACGCCTGGGAGCAGGGCCCGCGCGACCTCGACACGGGCAGCTTCCACCCGCTCTCGCTGGCCGTGATCGCGCAGAAGACCTGGGCCAGCCCGCCCCTCACCCCCGACTTCGACGAGTTCGAGCGCATCGTCGCGCGCGTCATCGGTCACACCATCGCGGCTCGCAGCTCGTCGGCGTAGGCGAGCGGATCGTCGAGGCAGCGGTCCGGCAGCACGCCTTGGTAGCGGATCGCGTCCGCGACCTTCGGCCAGCCGACTTGCTCGGCGAGCTCGTAGCTGCGGACCGCCTTCTCGATCCGCTCGTCGGTCTCGCCGAAGTCGTGGAAGAGCATCATCGTCGTCCGCGGGAAGTAGGCGAAGCGGACGATCGGTCGCAACACCAGGTTGGTCAGCACCGGGCAGTCGAACTTGGCGACCTCCTCGCGAACCGCCGGGCCGACGGTCCGCTCCTGCTCGAAGAGGAGGGCCATCTCGAACACCTGCCCGCGCTCGACAGCGGAGAGCCTCCGCCCGGCGCGACGGGCGTGATGGACGCGACCGAGCGCGTCGAGCAACTCCGGCGAGAGGACCTCGTCCGCCCCTTCGATGTCGCCGAAGCGGTCGGTGAAGAGGTAGTTCGTGTAGGTGTCGACGAACACGGAGCGGTTCGCCTGCTTGAAGCCCTGCGAGAACTCGAAGAGCATGTAGGCCCGCCGCGCCCGCTCCTCGCGGTCGTGGAAGTAGCGGTAGCTGATCATCCGGCTGATGGCGCCGCGCCGCTCGTAGAACCCATAGGCCCAGAGCGCTCCGTGCAGGGCGACCTCGGGGAACGCGTGGTTGCCGCCCGAGGAGACGAAGATCGAGTGCAGGATTGCGACCCGTTGCGGGATGTCGCCGGGCCCGCCGGCGAGCCGCGTCGCCTCGGCGCGGATCCGCTCGTACTCGGCTCGTGCTGTCGGCTCACCATCCACGTCCCGCGACGATCATCGGCGGGCGCCCGGAGGCTGTCAAGCCGAAGCGGGTCGCGGCGCCCGCAGGAGGGTCGAGGTCAAGCTGACCAAGGCCGGCAAAGCGCGCCGCGCGCGGCAATGGCTCGCTCGGCGTTCGTGTCAAAGCGAAGCTTGCCGGCGCTCCTGACGCGACCGCGACGGTCAAGCTGAAGCGCTGACGGCGACCTGCGGACCGCCCACTGATGCGGATTCAATCCGCTCCGCGACCTCGATCCGCACCACGGCCGCCCCGCCCGAACCCGCCTCCGCGGCTCCCGGCCCTGCCTCTACAATCGCCGCGCGGGAACGGAGTCCCGCGACTCGCGCCCGTAGCTCAGCCGGATAGAGCGTCGGTCTACGAAACCGAAGGTCACTGGTTCGAATCCAGTCGGGCGCGCTATCGGTCCCAGAGACCGGACACGGGTACGGCCGCCAGGCGATCTCCGAAGGGAACGGTATTGGCGCCGGTGTAGATCAAGGCGCCGGCCTTGAACCGCGGGCCGAGCTTGCCTCTAAGGTATTTGAGCCCGCGAAGGTCGTGATCGCGGACGGTTGCCGCCGCTTTGACTTCCACGGCGCAGACGGAGCCGTCTCGGTGCTCGAGGACGATGTCGACCTCGCGCTGGTCGCGATCGCGGAAATGGAACATCGTCGGACGATCCTCCAGGCACGAGATCTGGCGGCTCAGTTCCATTGCCACGAAGGTCTCGTAGAGCATCCCGCCGAGGTCGAGGTCGGCCTCGATCCGACGCTCGTCGGCGCCCACCAGAGAGGCAAGGAGCCCGCTGTCGGCGATGTGGATCTTGGGGCGCTTGATCGACCTCGCCAACAGGTTGTTGCTCCACGCTGGGACACGCTCGACGAGAAACAGCATCTCCAGCAGGTCGATGTGGCGCCGTACCGTTGTGGCCGACGTCCCGAGTGACTTGCTCAGTCGCTCGATGTTCAGTTCGGTCGCCGAGGTCGCGCCGATCGCCCCCAGGAGCCGGTTTACGACGGCATGGTCGGTTACGTCCTCCAGGTTCCTCAGATCTCGTTCCAGGATGCCTTCGACGTAGCTTTCGAAGAACCGGAATCGTCTGTTCGCGGTGCGTCCCTGAGCCTCAGGGTATCCGCCCTTGGCGATGATCTCGGCATGGGCTTGGCGACCTACGGCGGCATGCGTCAGGTCGGGGAAGATTCCGTTCGCAAGGTCAGAAACGAACGACTCACGGCGCCCGAGCAGCTCACCCTGACTGAACGGGTGCAGTCGCAGATACTCAGCGCGACCGGCCAGGCTTTCCTTGATCTGCTTCATCTCGAGGATGTTCGCCGACCCGGTGATCGCGAACTGGCCGGGGGTTCGATCGCGGTCGACCCGGAGCTTGATCTCGGTCATCAGCTCCGGGACGCGCTGAATCTCGTCGATTGCGACGGGGGTCCTCAGTGCCGCGATGAACCCGGCCGGGTCGGTCGCTGCGGCTGAGCGGGTCGCCTGGTCGTCCAGCGTCATGACCGTGCGCCCTGATCCCTCTGCGGACGCGACCTGCTCGAGCAATGTGCTCTTGCCGACCTGGCGGGCACCGAGCACGACGACGACGCGTGTATCAGCCAGCCCTGTCTCGAGCGCGCGCTGTGCGTGTCGGGTGATCAGTTGAGTCGGCATCGCCGCTGGAGCCTAGCTGGCCAGCCCGACAAATCCACCGCGACTTTCCCGCGGATCCACCGTACCGATACCGACAAAGCCACCATCAATGGACCGCGAATCCACCGTGACCAGCACGCAGACGCCGGTGCGGCCAGCGGCACCGGCGGGGAACGCTGGTCGCGCCAAGCCAACGACCGCGGCGCCGGCACCCCGAGCTGGCGACAGATCGCCCGCACCGTCCCAGGGCGGATCTCCTGTGACGGGGAACCGTCGAGGGGCTGCCGTCCGGGCCACGCCACTTGGAATGGCTGCCACCTTCCCCGATGAACCGGCAGCCGTTGTCTCGAAGGTGACGCTCGAGATCGCGTCGCTTCACCGAGCGACCGTGAGCGTCAGCGACTCGCTGTCGTCCCCCGAGTCTTCGCCCGCCAACTCCTCATCCGGCGTGAGCAGGACCTCGAGGGCATCGAGGACGTTGCTGCGGGCCTCCTCACGAGAGGAGCCTTCGCTGATCGCCCCCGGGATCTCGACCACCTGGGCCGTCAGCCAACCGTCGCCCGCGTCCTCGTAGCGGATCGTCAGATGAAGCTCGTCGCTCACGCCGACAACGGTAGTTGGTCTCACCGGTCGCGTCCAGCGAGTCAAGTCGCCTGAAGTGGTGTAACCGACTGATCGGCTCAGGTGGTTGCCTGCAGCGCCGGCGCGCCATCACCATCGGACTTCCCCGGCCTACAGGAAATCGCGCGGGCTCAGCCCCGCGAGCTCGGCCATCGCCTCGAGTCCGGGGTCGAGGACGGTGCGGAAGCGCTCTTGGGCAGCCATGAGATCGGCGTCGCCTGCCCGTTCCGGGGGGATGCGGGCCGGGTTCAAGGCCACGTCGTCGAGCCACCTCTTGATGTCGGGCTCGGCGGAGAAGGCCCGGGACGCGCTGCCGCCAAGGGCCTGCATCAGCGCCCAGTCGGTGGGCGTGTTCGAGAGCGGCGAGGGCCGGCAAACCCGGTTCTTCTCGTCATCGCTCTCGCGGGTCGCCTCCACGTAGCCGATCAACGCCGCCCCCAGGCACGGGAAGCCCGCCCGGACCGGCTGGAGCGTGATCGCCTCCTCGCCCCAGATCGGGACGAGCGGGGGGTACTGCAGCCCGGAGGCCGCGCAGTGAACCACGACGGCCTCCTTGTGGATTCCGGCATCGCCCTCGTCCAGCTCGATCCGGCCGGGCTCGATTCGACGCACGTGTCCGAGCCGCACCACCCGTTCGATGTCGCGCAACAGCTCGAGCTCCCAGCGGGCGAGCGTCGGCGTCTTCGCCATGGTCGGCGTCGCCGAGGGGTCGATCCGGATCATCACCCCGGCGGCCTCCAGCCGCAGGAACAGATCATCCGGGGAGGAGGCGGCGCGCGCTGCCTCCATCGTGTCGGCGGCCATCTCGATGAACACCGCGGGATCGGGCTGGACCACCGCACGGTCGAGCATCCAGGGCTCGCGGGAGCGAACCCAGCAGATCGAATCCGGGTCGACGCCGTTCTCGAGCAGCCACACGCATGCGTCAGTCGCCGTCTTCCCAGCGCCGACGATCACGAGCTCCGCGGGCGCTGCCCCCAGCTCCGGCAGCTCGTTGACCGGCAACGCCCGGACTCCCTCGGCGACCCCGAAGGGCGGCGCCGTCGTCGCGGGAATCTCAGGAGCGAGGTAGCGGGCGTCGACGATCCGGCAATCCGGCCCGGCCTGGTGGCGTTCCCCTGAGTCGAGCGAGAAGAACGAGCCGTCGCCCCGATACTCGCAGTGGGGGTGGAACTCGACCCGGCCGGAGGGCACCAGCCGTTCGTTCAGGACCCGCTCGTAGTAGGTGCGGATCTCCGCGGCGTCGGCCCGTTCGTGCAGGCCGGCCTCGGCCCCCTCCGTCTGGATCGATCCGGAGCCCAACACGGTCGA
>CAZTGN010000004.1:7407-9899 GCA_964613275.1 uncultured Conexibacter sp.
AAGGAGGACGCCTGGTGGAGCCGCACGAACGGGTAGGCGTCGAGCCAATGGCCTCCGGGCCCGTGTCGTCGATCGACCAGCGCAACCCGCACCTCCGCCTGTCGGGTGAGCGCATCGGCGAAAGCCATGCCCGCCGCCCCCGCACCGACCACCAGGTAATCAGCATCGAGCTCACATCCCATTCAGCGCCTCCAGGCTAACAGCGAGCTCCTGGACGCCGGGGAGGCCGGCGGCGGTCGATCCACGGAATCGAAGGTCACCGGCTCGATCCCGGTCGCAGCCTTCACCCGCGGGTCGTCAAAGGCTTTCAGTGCCCTGGGAAGCTCACCACGTCCAGGTCGGTGAGGCCGCGGTTGCGGAAGCTGCCGCGGAAGGCATGCTCGATCGGCACCAGGGGTACGGGAGGTTCTGAGGCATCGGGGGTCACCGGGCGCTTCGCCTCGGAACGACAGCCGGCGCGGCCACCGGCGTGAGGCCGTGGCGCAGCATCACCGCGTGGATGGCCTCTGGGTCGGGCGGCCCGCCGGCAGCGGCCGCGAAGACCCCGGACATATCCTGGAAGTAGGCACGGCCGAACACGCCCGGGGTCGCTATGGCCAGAAAGGACACGTCCTCCTCGCCGGCGACGAAGCTGTGCACCTGGCCGCGGCGGATGCAGACCGCCTCACCGGGGCCGATGTCGACGGCCTCGCCGTCGATAGTGAAGGTGACCGTTCCCTCGATGCCGTAGATCTTCTCCTCGAAGCCATCGTGGCTGTGGGCGAACGGAACGCCGGCGCCGGCCATCGCATCGCAGCGCGAGACGGTGACCGAGCCGGCGGAGTCCTCCGCTTCAACCGAGAAATGAACGGTGATCGGCCCGAGATGGACCGGTTCGTACCTCGTCGCCATTCGAGACCCTCGCTTCCCGTGATTGGTAAAGTCGCTTGACGACCGTACCAGGTCGAGCCAGATTGGTCAAGTCCCTTTACGACAATGCCACCGAGATTCTCTGAAGCCCTGGGCCCGCCGCTCATCGGCGCGCTGCTTCGCATGCCCTTGGAGGTCGTCCATGCGCGGACGCTCGCGGCCTTGCACGATCGTGGCTTCGACGACCTGGTGGCGGCCCATCTCGTGGTCCTGCGCTACCCCGGGCCGCAGGGTCGGCGCCCGGGCGAGATCGCAGCGGGCTCGGGCCACAGCAAGCAGGCCACCAACTACCTCCTCGGCCAGCTCGAGCGACTGGGCTACCTCGAGCGGGGAGACGACCCCGACGATCGTCGTTCGCGACGCGTGTACCTCACGTCTCGCGGTTTCGAGGCGGCGACGGCCATGCGCGAGGCGGTCGCCGAGGTGGAGCGGGATTGGGCCGAACAGCTCGGCAGCGAGGACTTCGAGCAGCTCCGTTCGCTGCTCAGCCGCCTGGCCGGCATCCTCCCGCCGAAGCAGTGACGGCTCAGCGGCGGACGCCCGCGTATCGTCGCGGTCGTGAGCCCGTGCGCGTCGCTTCAGCTTCGATAGCCCGATTCGACTTCAGGCCAGGCATGTCCCCACGGGCACCCATCGCTACCGGAAGGTGCGCAACGGAAGGTCATCCCGTCGAGCGCGTCGCCAAGGTCGGGTAGGTGTTCGAACCTGACTGCGGCGAGCTCGAGGCCCGGGAGGCGAACGGCGGACGAGGACCGATGCAACGGTCAGATCAGCGCCACCGGGATGGCACCGGCGTCGCGGATCGCCTTCACGCCCGCCCCCTCGAGCTCCCCGAGGAGTCGATAGGAGACGGACCCGGGATCGATCTCCGCTTCGAATGCATCCCTGCTGTCGAGACGCTCGATCAGCTCCTTGGAGGCAAGGATCGAGCCACCGGTCGCGGCCGCCTCGATTCGTGCGCACTCGTTCATCTGATCACCCAGAGCTGTGACCTCCAGGCGGCCGCTGGTCGCGACCTGGCCGACGGTGAGCGTCGATCCCCATTGGAGCCCGACGTTCACCTTGACGTCGACGTCGTCGGGCCCCAGTGACGTTGCTCCGTCGCTGATCGCCCTCGCGGCTTCGATGCTCGCTCTTGCCGCACCCGATTCCGAGCCGTCGAGCTCATCGACGAGAAAGAGCGCGGAGCCGCCGTCGCCCGCGTGCTTGCCGACTATCCCGGACCGCTCCACGACAGCCGAGTCGATCAGGTCCGTCAGCTGGCTCACCAACGTGAAGTAGCCGCGTGACGACAGCCGTCGGGAGAGCGCCGTGGAGGCCTCGAGGTCGGCGAACAGGATCGACGCCTGCCGTCGTCCGGGCTCGCGGACGCGGTCCATTCGCTCGAAATGGCGGATGTCGCCCCGCCCGAGTCGCGAAAGAAGGCTCTCGGGGATAGCGCTGCGGGCGAATCGGAGAATCCCGAGAAACTCACCGGTACGGCTGCGGAGCTCCATCTCGAGGAACTTGACCTGGCCGAGCACCGTTCGGCGCAGCGCGAGCTCGGGCAGGAACTCGTAGCTCGAATGCCAGGCGAGCGGCGG
>CAZTGN010000004.1:9909-11333 GCA_964613275.1 uncultured Conexibacter sp.
TCGACCTGCGCTGCAGCATCGGCCAGCGGCCCGAAGCATTCTTCGAAGCGCGGGTCACCGGGCGCCAAGAAATGGCGCATGAGCGGAACCGCCTGCCGCCACCACTCAGCGGCGCTCGCCTCGGTGATGCCGGCGACGTCGCGATCCTCGAGGTTGCGGGTTACGAGCGACTTGCCGTAGAAGCGTTCAGCTTCACTCGGGGCGACGCCGAAGCCTCTCGCCGCCTCGCTCGTGACGAAGACGATCTTCAGCCCGGCGTCGAGGATCTCGGCGGAGACCCCGGCACCCTCGATTGCGACAGCGACTTCTCTCAGCTGTGAGTGGTCGGGGAGCGGCGGACCTGAGGTCTCCTCACCGTTCACGTCGCAAGGCTACCCGAGGCCCCCACGAGGAACCGCCATGCCGGCGCCGATGATCCACAGCCCGGAACCGAGCCGCCACTGCGTGCATGCCGAGTAGGGTCGTCCTGTCATGCGCTTCCGCCGTCTCTTGATGGCCACGCTCGGCGGCTTGGCCCTCGCCGCGGGGCTGGTCGGCTCGGCGATGGCCGCTTCGCGGGTGCCGCTCGAGCGGTATCGCCCCACCTATCACTTCACTCCGCAGCGGAACTGGATGAACGACCCGAACGGTCTGGTCCACTACCGCGGCACCTACCACCTCTTCTTCCAGCACAACCCCTTCGGCACGCTGTGGGGAAACATGAGCTGGGGGCACGCCACGTCGAAGGACCTGGTCAACTGGAGCGAGAAGCCGGTCGCCATTCCGCAGACCCTGAACGGGTCCGGGAAGCCGATCGAGGACATCTTCTCCGGCTCCGTGGTCGTCGATCGCGACAACACGAGCGGGTTCGGGACCCGACGGGATCCGCCACTGGTGGCGATCTACACGTCGAGCTACACCCCCTTCCACCCGGAATACCCCGGACTGCAGGCGCAGTCGCTCGCCTACAGCACCGATCGAGGTCGCACCTGGAAGAAGTACGGGGGCAATCCGGTGCTCAACCGCGATTCGGCGAGCTTCCGCGATCCGAAGGTGTTCTGGTACGACGGTCCCGCGGGGAGGTATTGGGTGATGATCGCGGTCGAGGCCGCGGAGAACGAGGTCGTGCTGTACAAGAGCAGGAACCTCAAGGACTGGAGGTACTTGAGCGAGTTCGGGCCGGCGAACGCGGCCGGCGGCCTCTGGGAATGCCCGGATCTGTTTCCGGTCAGGGTCGAGGGAACCGGCAGGCGGAAGTGGGTGATGATCGTCAACGTCAACCCCGGCGGGGTCGCCGGCGGCAGCGGCGGGCAGTACTTCGTCGGTCATTTCGACGGCAAGGAGTTCACGTCGAGTACGACCGTGACCGGGGGCGAACCGACCGGTGGGCCAGGCGAGGCGTCCCCGTTCCGCTACAGCTGGCTCGACTGGGGGCGGGACTACTA
>CAZTGN010000004.1:11343-14415 GCA_964613275.1 uncultured Conexibacter sp.
GCTGGATGAACAACTGGGACTATGCCCTGTTCGTTCCCACCTCGACGTGGCGCGGCTCGATGTCGTTGCCGCGGCGGTTGAAGCTGATCAAGGGTCGCACGGGCCCGAGGCTCGTCCAGAGGCCGGTGGGGCAGCTGGCGTCGCTCCGGAGGCAGGCGACGCTGAGCGTTCGTCGGCCGATGCCGATAGCCGGCAGGCGGTCGCTGCCGGTCCGTGCTGACGCGGCTCGGATCGATGCCACGCTGGATGCGGGCAGGGCCGACCGGTTCGGGCTGAGCGTGTTCGGCAATCGCGACGCTGAGACGGTGATCGGCTACGACACGGCCACCCGCAGGCTGTTCGTGGACCGCACCCGGTCGGGCGACGTCGACTTCAACCCGAAGTTCGCCTCGGTCGAAGCCGCCCCGATGAGGTTGGCGGACGGCAGGATCAAGCTGACGGTCTTCCTCGATCGCGCCTCGGTCGAGGTGTTCGCCCGGGGCGGCCGGAAGACGATCACCGATCAGGCCTTTCCGCCCGAGGGCGCCGACCGGCTGGGGGTCTGGGCCGAGGATGGCAGCGCCAGGCTGGAGAAGCTCACCGTCACTCCGATGAGGCCGATGACCGCACGCCGCTGATCGTCCTGCCCTGCGGCTCCGGGGCTCGCTCGTTTCGACGCCGCGGCGCTTTGCATGCTGCGGGGCGGGGCCGCGATGCGATCCGTCGCGGCAGGGTTGTCAGGAGCGGCGATCATGGCCGTCCGTCAGGATCAGGGCATGGCCCCCGGCGGCGTGATCCGGTTCGAGGATGGCTTACGGGCGACGCTCGGGGCGAACCTCGAGGCCCATGAGCGGCGCCGGGAGCCGCTCGCCGGGCGGCGTCAGGCGGCGGTCGCGCTGGTGGTGGTCGACAGCCACGCCGAACGCGATGACCGCGAGCCGGTGCCGGCGGGCGCGATCGACATGTCGGGCGTTCCGGGCATCGCCGACGGTGAGCGGCAGGATCTCGACGGAAGGATGGTCGGGGTCGCCGGCGGGGCGTCGTTCCTGCTCTGCCGTCGCCCGCTCGGGATGCGGCGCCATCCCGGGCAGTGGGCGCTTCCGGGCGGGCGCCTCGACCCCGGCGAGATGCCGCTGGACGCGGCCCTGCGGGAGGTCGAGGAGGAGCTCGGCCTCGGCCTGGGCCCGGACGAAGTGGTCGGTTGGCTGGACGACTACGTGACCCGCTCGGGGTTCGTGATCTCGCCGGTGGTTCTCTGGTGCGCGGGCGATCCGGTCATCGAGCCGGACCCGGACGAGGTGTTCGCGGCATACCGGATCGGCCTGCACGCGCTGCGGGACAGCGACCCGCGCTTGATCGAGATCGCGGAGAGCCCCCGACCCGTGCTCCAGCTTCCGCTCGGCAATGACCTGATCCACGCGCCGACGGGTGCGATCCTCCTCCAGTTCCGCCAGGTGGCGATGCTCGGCCGGGCGGGGGAGCGGGTCGATCATGTCGAGGAGCCCGTGTTCGCCTGGCGCTGACGCCGCCGGGGAATCGCGCATATGATAACATCATATGGCGATGAGCAAGCTCCTGTCCGTATCTCTCCCCGACGAGCTCAGTCAGGGCACCGACGATCTCGCCGCGGCTCAGGGCCGCACCCGGAGCGAGGTGGTTCGCGACGCACTGCGCAGCTACCTGTGGCGGGAGCGCTGGCGGGAGGCGACGCGGGGCGCGCGGGCCGCCGCCGAGCGCGAGGGCGCCGGCCCCGAGGACGCCGAGCGCCTCGTCGATCAGATCAGGTCAGGCGGCTGAGGGTCGCCCTCGATACCAACGTCCTGGTCTCCGCAGCGATCGCGGACGGCCCGCCGAGGCGCGTGCTCGAGGTCGCAGCCGACGGGGGGCTCGAGCTGGTGATTCCCGATCTCGTGCTCACCGAGCTCGAGCGGGTTCTCGTCGAGAAGCTCGGGCTCGGGATCGAGGCTGTCGAGCGACTCCGGGCGCTGCTCGATGAGCTCCCCGGCGAAACGGTCCCTACGCCGACGAGCGCCGCGGACCTCAGCGGTGACCCTGACGACGATCGGATCCTCGCGGCGGCGAAGGACGCCGACGCGGAGGTCCTTCTAAGCGGGGGCAGCCGGCACCTGCTGCCGCTCGGCGAGGTGGCACGGATGCGCATCCTCCGCCCGCAGGATCTCCTCGCCGAGCTGCCGGGTTGAGGGGGCCGTCGCCGGCGAGCGGGCTGGCTGACCCGAGGTCAACGTGCGGAAGCGTCCCCGGTGAGGACGCTTCCGCGGTCTCGCGAGCCGGGACCCGGATCGTCTGCGCTCCGCTCGCGTTCTCGAGTCGGCGGGCTCTCGCTGGCCAGGCTCAGCCGGCGCCGAGCGCCTCGAGCAGGCGGTCATGGGGGAGCGCATGGGCGACGATGTCGTCGCGGCCGGTCGTCGTCGTGGCGGCGAGCAGCGCGTTGACGATCGCCGCCTCGGTCGCCTCCGCGGCAGCGTCGAAGAGGGGGGTGATGTGGCGGTCGTCGAGCATCCGCACCGACATCTCCGGCTTGGCCCCGGGGCCGGTCGGGCCGGCTCCGAGGCCGCCGTTGCCGGTCGCGAAGGCGAGGAACAGGTCCCCGGAGTCGTGCTCGCCGACTCCACCGGTCCGGCCGATGCCGATCGAGGCGCGCTGCGCGAGGCGCTCGCACTGGTGGGGCAGAAGCGGCGCATCGGTGGCGAGGACGACGATGATCGAGCCGGCGCCCGGCGGTGGTCCGGGCGGCGTCGCGAGCGGGACCTCCGCGGCCGCGATCATCCGGCCGACCCGCACGCCGTTGATCGTCAGCCGCTCGCGCCGACCGTGGTTCGCCTGCACGAGCGCGCCGACCGTGTAGCCCCCGTCCTCCGCGCCGACGCGCCGGGAGGCGCTGCCGATCCCGCCCTTGAAGTCGTGGCAGATCATCCCCGTGCCGCCGCCGACAGCGCCCTGCGCCACCGCGCCGCCCTTCGCGTCGGCCAGCGCCTCGTCGACGTGCCCGGCCGCGACGTGCTGGCCGTCGATGTCGTTGAGGACCCCGTCCCAGGTCTCTCCGACGACGGGCAGGCTCCAGAACCCCTCGCC
>CAZTGN010000004.1:14425-24121 GCA_964613275.1 uncultured Conexibacter sp.
CGTGGGCCCGCGAATGCACGGCCGCGAGCGCATCCCGCACGACCCCGACGCTGTGGGTGTTGGTGATCCCGATCGCGGTCGTGAGCATCCCCGACTCGCGGATCCAGTGGACGCCGGTGAGCTCCCCGTTGCCGTTGAGGCGATGGGTCCCGGCGAAGACCGGCTCCGTCCAGATCTCGCGGCGAGGCAGGACGACGGTGACGCCGGTGCGGACCGGGCCGTGGCCGCCGCGCAGCGGCCCGGCCCCGCTGACGATCGTCGAATGGCCGACCGCCACCCCATCGACATCGGTGATCGCGTCGAGCGGTCCGGGCGTGAGGTCGCCGACGATCAGGCCGATCTCCCGGGCGCCGCTCACGCCCGCCCCGTTCCCGGCTCGCCCCCGCCACGGCGAGGTGGCAGAAGCGTCCTCCCCGAGGACGGAAGCGACATCTCGTCCACCGGCTTCCCGCTCCGACCGTCAGGCGTAGCGGGCGACGGTGAAGGCGATCAGCATCGGCACGTGGACGGCGTAGATCACGATCGAGAGCGTCAGCACGACCAGCGGCCCGCCGCTGAGGCCGTTGCGGAGGAAGGCGTACTCGATCAGCCCGGCGGTGATCGCGTAGGCGAGCAGCGCCCACTTGCCGACCGCGAGGAAGCTGCCCCAGTCGAAGCCGTCCGCCCGCGCGAGCGCGACCAGGTTGCCGGCGAGCAGCGCCGCCGAGGCCACGAGCAGGACGACCGCGGGGGCGAGCGGCACCTCGTTCGGCAGGTGCGAGGCCAGATAGATCCCGCCGGCGACGATCAGGGCCAGCGAGGTCATTCCGATCGCCGTGACCGGGGGGAGATCACCGCCCGGCGCGGCGCCTTCCGGGCCCCCGCCCGGAGCGGCGGCGGCCGGGCCGGCGCCGGTGGCTTCGGATCGGCCCGGCGGCGCGCTCATCCCGCGGCCAGCTTGGTCATGATCACGAGGGTCGCCACCTGCATCGCGCCGGTCACCCCGGCCGTGTAGATGAACCGCTTCATCAGCTTCTCGACAACCGCCGGGTTCGGCCGCTGCTTCTTCAGCTCGGTCAGCACGGCGATGTTGGCCGGCTCGAGCAGGCCGAGCGCGATCACCGCCATCACGCCGACGACGATGTAGCTGGCGACGATCCAGCCGTGCAGGTAATAGGAGCTGTAGACGGTGCCCATGTGGACGCCGAGCTGCCATCCCGCAGCCAGGGTGGCGGTGACGACCGTCGGCATGATCAGGACCATCTTCGGCATCAGCCGGGTCGTGAGCTCGATCCGTGCCGGGACCGACATCCGTCCCATGATCGGCCCGAGCACGAAGCCGAGGAAGAGGTCGATGATCGTCCAGGCGGCGCCGAAGGCGACGTGGAGGAAGACCAGCGGCCAGAGCTCATCGACCGCGATCGCGACGACGAGCAGGACGAGGACGACCGCGACGATCGGCAGCCCCCCGAGCGGGACGATCGAGAACTCGGGGCGCTCGAAGGCCGGGGATCCGTCGTCCGGCGGTCCGGCCCCCGTCTCCTCGCGCGCCAAGCGGCCACCCGGCTCGATCGCGACCTCAGCCACGACACGATCCTAGCGCCAGCCGCTGAGACGACGACGACTCTGCCGACGCCCGGCCGGCTCGGCGTCAGCGCCTGCGGTCGCGGTCCCGCGACGGCTGGACGCGCTTCGGCTCGCCGGGCATCTTCGGGTAGTCGGGCGGGTAGGGCATGTCGCCCTCGCCGGCGGACTCGTCGCGCTCGTACATCTCGAGCAGCGGCTCGAGCGGGTGGTGGATCTCGTCGATCGCGGCGAAGGGGTCGCCGCGCTCGGCGAAGCGCGCCGGCATCGACTCGACCGTGAAGTCCTCGGGCCGGACGGCCGGCAGCTCGTCCCAGTCGAGCGGCGCCGAGACCGGGGCGCCGGGCCTGGGCCGGACGCTGTAGGGGGAGGCGATCGTGCGGTCGCGCGCGTTCTGGTTGTAGTCGATGAAGACCCTCTCGCCGCGCTCCTCCTTCCACCACCTCGTCGTCACCTCGCCCGGCATCCGCCGCTCGAGCTCGCGCCCGAAGGCGATCGCCGCGTGGCGGACGTCGGTGAACGTCCAGCGTGGCTCGATCCGCACGTAGATGTGGAGCCCGCGCCCGCCCGACGTCTTCGGAAAGCCCGCGTAGCCGAGCTCGCCGAGCAGCGTCCGGGCCTCGGCGGCGACCCGGACGGCGTCGTCGAAGTCGGTCCCGGGCTGCGGGTCGAGATCGAGCCGGAGCTCGTCGGGGTGGTCGACGTCGGCGCGTCGGACCGGCCAGGGATGGAAGGTGAGCGTGCCCATCTGCGCGCACCAGGCGACGACGGCGAGCTCGGTCGGGCAGACCTCGTCCGCGTGGCGGCCGGAGGGGAACTCGATCCGCGCCGTCTCGACCCACTCGGGGGCGCCCTTCGGGATCCGCTTCTGGTAGAAGGCGTCGCCGCCGCCGCGCTCGCGGGTCGAGACGACGATCCCGTCGTGGACGCCCTTCGGCCAGCGCTCCAACGTCGTCGGCCGCTCCCGGAGCGCCCGCATGATGCCGTCGCCGACGGCGAGGTAGTACTCGGCGATCTCGAGCTTCGTCACCGCGCCGGTCCGCCCGGCCGGCTCGAAGATCACCCGGTCGGGGCTCGAGACCCGGACCTCGCGACCGTCTGCGTCGAGGATCACCGCTTCGGCTGCCATCGATCGGAAGGATGTCCGTTCGCGAGGCCCGATGTCCCGAGGGCGGCGCCCGGCGGTCGGCTGGGGTCAGGGCGAAGCGGTGGTGCCTGCAACCGGCACCGCTGCAGCGCTGGTCAGCCGGCGGCGTCCAGTTCCTCGAGATCGGCGAGATCGCGGGCCCGCCCGGCAGCTCGCTTCATCGCCTTGAGGTCGTCGCGTGAGCAGACCCAAACGCGCGCGCCGAGGATCTCGGCCTCGGCGGCCCGCGATCGCAGGTCGGCGAAGCTCGGCACCCCGTCGAATCCCTGCACGACATCGAGCCGGCCGAGGTCGGTCTCGATGGCGACCTGCCTACCCTCGGAGAGAACGGCCGCGATCGAGGTTGGACTGCCGAGTAGTCCTTCTTCCTGCTGCACGTGTCCGTTGGCGCCGACCGCCACCGCGGCGACTCGCTCGAGGTTCCCACCGTCGGTGGCGACGACGATGTCGACGTCCGCCGTTCCACGCACCACGCCCCAGGCGTTCAACGCCAGCCCACCCACGAGGACAAACTCGACCTCGGCGGCCACCAGGCGCCGGAGCAGCTCGTCGAAGGCGGGCTCGCTCAAGCCTTCCGCGCGGCTCCGGTGAATCGCAGCAACTTGTGGCTGAGTGCGATCCCTTCGGCCAAGTTCACGCTGAGCGGTCGCTGGGCGTCGTGACGCAGGACGCGGGCTCGAAGGACGCCGACGGGTGCGGCGGCCGTCGGGGCGACCTGTTCGGGTTGGCTCACGCCGGCGAATGGTACCGGCGCCCATCGCGGCGGCCGGGGGGCGAGGGGCGCGCCTGCGCCTCTCCGCGCCGCTCTCAGGCGGCGGGCGCCGTCCCGTCCGCCCGCCGGCGGTGGGCGGCGGCGACCATGCGCTCGAGCGCCGGCGCCACCTCCTCCCAGCGCCGGGTCTTCAGGCCGCAGTCGGGGTTGACCCAGGGCCGTTCGCGGCCGATCCGCGTCTCCGCGGTCGCGAGCAGCGAGCCGCCGGCGCTCGTCCGCGGGGCGGCTGCGCTCGTAGTCGCTCGGGCTCAGGGCAGCCGTCCGCTCGCGGACGGCGGGATCGCTCGCGAGCGGCGAGCTCCGGCGTGCGTCCCTCGTCTCCCGGCTCGCGGCCAGAAGCTCGTCGCGCCGATCCGGCCCCGCCTCCAGCGCCGAGCCGAGGGTCGCGAGCTCCGCGAGCCGCTCGGCCGCGAAGGCCAGCCGGCGCCGGACCTCGGGATCGATCGCCGGCCGCCGGAACCGGCGCCGAAGGCGAATTCGAGCCGCTAGCCTCGGCAGCGTGGCGGGAGCGTTGACGCGGCTTGCCCTGGTGCTCGGCGCGCTCGTCGCCGGCTTGACGCTGCTCGGCGCCGAGGCGAGCGCGGCTGCCCGGGCCCCCGGGCCGGTGCCGCCGCTCACCTCCCAGGGGCGGTGGCTGGTCGACGCGAAGGGCCGGGTGGTACAGCTGCGCGGCGTCAACGAGGTCGCGAAGCGGCCGCCCTATTACCCCTCGGCACTCGGCTTCGGCCCCGACGACGCCCGCTTTCTCGCCCGCCACGGCTTCAACTCGGTCCGGCTCGGGATCAACGTCCGGGTGCTGATGCCGGAGCCGGGCACGATCGATCGCGACTACATCGGGCGGCTGGCGGGGACGGTTCGCGAGCTCGCGATGCGGGAGATCCACGTCCTCCTCGACTTCCACCAGGACGGCTTCTCGCCACGCTACGGTGGCGACGGGCTGCCGGACTGGATGGGGATCGATGACGGATTGCCGAACCCCGACGTGCCGTTCCCCGCCTACTACTTCCAGAACCCGGCTATGCAGCGGGCCTTCGAGGGCCTCTGGGCGGGACGGGCAGGCCCCGGCGGCGTCAGCCTGCACGACTACTTCGCCCGCGGCGTCAGCGCGGTCGCCGAGCGCTTCGCCCGCTCCCGTTGGGTGTTCGGCTACGACGTCCTCAACGAGCCCTTCCCCGGCGCCGGCTGGCCGCAGTGCCTGCAGCCGAGCGGCTGTCCCGAGCTCGAGCGCGGGATGGCCGCCCTGAACGAGGCTGCCACCGATGCGATCGGCCGCCACAGCCGCCGCCAGCTCGTGTTCGTCGAGCCGTTTCTGACGTTCAACGCCGGGGTCGCCCCGACGGCCCTGCCCGGCGCGAGGACCGGTAACGGGCTCTCGTTTCACTCCTACACGTCGGCGCCGCTCGAGCCGGCGGTGGTGGATCACGCGCTGGCGGCGGCACGGCGCGACCACGCTCCGCTGATCGCGACCGAGTTCGGCGCGACGACCGACGCCGCGACGCTGACGCGGCTGACCGCCGGGTTCGACGCGGGGCTGGTGCCGTGGATGTTCTGGGCCTACAACGAGTCGGTGATCGCCGACGAGGCGGAGCCGGCCGGGCTCGGCAACCTCGCCGACCCGGAGGGCTTCCGCGCGCTCGTCCGGCCCTACCCGAAGGCGATCGCCGGTACGCCGCGGGAGATCTCCTTCGATCCTGCCACCGGGGCGTTCGACCTCCGCTACTCGACCGCCCGGCCCGGAGGTGGGCGCGCGGGCCGGCGGCCGGCGAGCGTCGTCTACCTGCCCCGGCTCGCCTACCCGGACGGCTACGAGGTCGACGTCGAGGGGGCGCGGGTGAGCTCGCGACCGTGCGGGCGCTCGTTGCTGTTGCGGGCGCGGCCCGGCGCGCGGGCGGTGAACGTCGGGGTCAGCCGAAGCTCCGGAGGGTGCGCTCAGCCGGATCGCTGAGCCGGCCTGCAGACGACCGGCTCGCGCCCGGCGTCCGCGGCACCGGTGGCCTTCGTCCTCTCACCCGGGCGGGAAGCGGTTACCGGGTCGAGCCGCAGCCGCCGAACGGTGAGCGCCGGAACGCGGCCGGGCCGTCGTAGTAGGTGAGCCTCGGCAGGTAGGGACCCATGACGTCCTTCTCGTCGCCCGGCGTCGAGGTCAGCTGGATCGCGCGCTTGAAGCCGCGCGAGGGGAGCATGTTGCGGATCTGGAACCAGCCGAAATCGGGGTCCATGTAGCCGTCGCCGCTCCGGTCCCACCTGATCCATGCCTTCCCGCAGGCGTAGCGGGCGGTCGGCGGGCGATCGGCGCTGCGGCTGACGACGATCGTGTAGATCCCGTTCCGGTTGGTCGGGACCTGCTCGTCGAAAGCGCAGTCGGTGACCTTGGTCGTCACCGGCGCCTGGTTCATGCAGAAGCTCGAGTAGCGGGCCTGGCCGCCGCCCATCCGCGCATCGCCGTGCAGGGTCCGCGGCGCGGACGGAAGCCTGCCCCGGAAGACCGCGACCTTGCCGAAGCGACGGTTGATGGCCGTCCGGACGTAGGCGTTGTGGGCGTTCGGGAAGAACCCGCCGGAGGCGCTGCGCGGCGGCGGCAGGGGGTCGGCCCCGGGAGCGTGATCGCCGGTCCAGAGCTGCAGCAGGTAGCGGCGGTCGTACTGGGCGCGCCACTCGCCCTTGCGGACGGCCGGAAACCACGGCGGCACCGGACGGGGAACGGACATCAGCCCGGCGAAGACGTCGACCGGGGCGGACAGCTCGTCCGGGTAGCGCATCGCCCGGTAGGAGTCGGCGCTGATCAGCAGCGCCCCGGGGTCGGGAACGCGGGTGTGACCGAGCGCCTTCGACTCCGAGTCGACCGCGTCGCAGAGGGCCTGGCCGCGCAGCACCGTGCCGTCGGCGAGCTGCAGCGTCGGCTTCGGCAGCCCGACTCCGCCGGTCAGGTTCGTGCCGTCGTCGGGCACGTAGACGCGCAGCATCAGGAGGTTCAGCTCATGGGTCTGCCCGCCGGCGGTCTCGGTGATCGGCCCGGCGTCGGGAACGACGTAGATCCTGTTGCGCGCGGGCTCGCCGGCCCAGGCCTCGAGCGGATGGCCGGGGTTCTTCGCGTCGACCACGGTGACCCGGTAGCTGCGCTTGCGCGCCGTCCGGTCGGCGCCACGGCGGAACGGGTTGGTCGATCCGCGCAGGGGGTCGATCTGGTAGTCGGCGAGCGCATCGACCCCGCGGCCGAGGACGTCGTAGGTCTGCAGCGCCATGTAGCGGGCGTGCGGGTAGCGGCCGCGGAGGGTGAGCTTCGAGCCCGGCGGTCGCCGGAACCCGGCCGCCCAGTAGGTCGCCCCGGCATCGGGGTAGGCGATGTTGAAGTCGCGGACGCCGAAAGCCCCGTAGTTCCAGAAGCAGTCGCTGAAGCGCCCGCCGACCATGTCGCCGCGCGCCGCCGCCGCGCTCGCCGGCAGCAGGGCGGCCGCCGCGAGGGCGGCCGCCGCGACGATCACGGCGGCTCGAGCCCGGCTCATCACTTGCCGGGGCAGCCGAGCTGCTTGAACTCGGATTTCGACCAGTACCTCGAGCGCGGGAAGTAGGGGCCCATCACCTGCCGCTCGGTGCCCGGCTCCTCGACCTGCTGCGGAGCCTGCTTCCAGGACGGGTCGGCCGCCATGAACCGCATGTACATGGTCCCGACCCAGCCGCGCGAGGCCGGGTCGTCGTAGCTCTCGCCCTTGCCGAAGTTGATCCAGCGGTAGCCGCACCCACGGCGAGCGTTCGCGGGCCGGTCGGCGGGCCGGCCGACGACCAGCGTGTAGCGGCGGCCCTTGCGCAGCGGCACCTGCTGGTCGTAGACGCAGTCGAAGCCGAGGCCGGTCACCGCCGAGGAGCCGCTGCACAGCGACCAGTAGCGGACCTGGTAGTCCCGCGGGCTCCAGCGGCCGCTGGCCGGCAGCGTCCTCGGGAAGGTGGGCATCTTGCCCGAGACCGTCAGCAGGCGACCGTACCTGCGGCTGATCGGCGTCAACAGGTAGCCGGTGTCGGGGTTGTTCTGAAAGCCGCCGCGCTCGTCGGGCGGGTAGGTGGCAGCCCGCTCCTCGGGATCGGCGATGAAGATGCCGGCGACGTTGTAGAGGGCGTTCCAGAACTTCTCCCAGACGGGCGGATCGGCGGCCGGAGCGTTGACGGGATCAGGGGTGGCGGCGACGAGCGACTTCCAGAGCGGTGCCGGGAAGGTCGACCTGCTGACGTCCTCGATCGGGTCGAGCATCGCGCAGGCATCCCTGCCCCGCAGCTTCGTGCCGTCGGCGAGGTTGAGGACCAGCTTCGGCAGCCCGGCGTCGCCGGTGCCGTCGCGGCCGCGGTCGGCGAGGTAGTTGCGGATGCTCATCCCGAGCCGCGCGTCGGGGTCGGTCGTCTGCGTGTAGATCGTGTTCGGCGCGCGGTGGGCGGGGATCGGCCCGGAGGCGACGTGGAACGTGTAGTCGCGCGGGCCGCCCCTGCGGCTGCCGCCCGGCAGGAACGGGTTCACCGATCCCTCGTCGGGCTTGATCTGGAAGTCGCGGAGGTGGTCGCCGGGGCCGATCTGTCCGAGCTCGCCGGGCCGTCCGAACATCGTCCATGACATGTAGCGCTGGTGGCCGAACTCGCCGTGGAAGGTGAGGCTGGCGCCGGCCGGGAGCTTGTACTGGGCGACGAAGTAGGTGGAGCCGACGTCCGGGAACAGGTTCGGGGTCTGGATCGGCGTCGCGTTCGGCAGGGTCGCGTAGTCCATCCCCTTCGGCGGCGCCCAGAAGCAGTCGTGCCCGTACTTCTGGTTGGTCTCGACGGCGAGGTGATGGGGGAGGTAGGTGAGGTCGGCCCGGGCCGGAGCCGCGATCGCGAGGACGGCCGCGGCGGCGATCAGCGCGGCGGCGAGGACGCGGCGCGCGGAGGCGGTCGGATGGGGTGCGGGGACGGCGGCCATTCGGGAAACCTCGCTTCGAGCTGGGGGACGCGGAGAACCTACCGGCCTTATTGTCGAGTTGTCAAGTTGGGCTCAACGTAAATAGCGCTCCGTTTCGTAGTACGATCGCGCGATGCTCGACAGCTCCGCGCGGTCCCGCGCGACCGCGTCCGCCCGAAGCCCCCGAAGCCCCCGCCGCCTGTCGCGGGAGGCCCGCCACGAGCAACTCGTCGCCGCCGCGATGCCGGTCGTCGCCGAGCAGGGCTTCACCGAGTTCTCGCTCGACGACGTCGCCGACCGGGCCGACGTGACCCGCAACCTGCTCTATCACTACTTCCCCCGCGGGCGGGCCGACGTCGCGGTCGCGGTCGCCGAGGCCGCGGGGCATCAGCTCACCGACGAGTGGATGACCGACGAGTCGATCCCGCTCGCCGAACGGCTGATCGCCAACAACGGCAGGATGATCGAGCACGCGATGGAGCCGAGCGTGGCGTGGAGGCTCTACCGGCACGCCCGCAGCGCCGCCGACCCCGAGCTGCGCGAGACGATGGACCGGTTCGTCGAGGTCGTGATCGCGGCGATCGCGCTCAACCACCTCGGCACCGAGCAGCCGCCGCCGCTCGCCCGCGCCGCCCTCAAGGGCTATCTGGCGTTCTTCGGCGCCGTCCTCGACGAGGCTCGCGCGACCTCGACCCCGCCGGAGCGGATCCTTCCGATCCTCAACGAGACGCTGGCCGCGGCGATGCGATCAGCGACGGGTTGACGAGGGCTCGAGCCCGGCAGCGACCGCCCGGCGGGCATCGTCGGGCCGTGCCGGGCGATCGTCCTCACGGCGACGCGGGGGAATCGGCGCCGCCCTGCTCGAACAGCCTGCCGGCGGCGATCGTCGCGGCCATCTCCGCGGACTCCGCGCGGTAGGCGGAGCCGTCCTCGAACTCGATCACCGGCAGCATGTGCTGGCCGCTGAGCCGGATCACGTCCTTGCGGCGACCGCGCGGATAGACCGGCTCGGTGATCACCTCGTAGTCGATCCCCTGCTCGTCCAGCGCCTTCTGGACCTTCCAGCAGTGATCCAGGTCGTTGTGCACGAACGTGAACGGACAGCGGTGCAGCTTCACCTTGGCCACGGATGCCTCCTCGATTCGATCGCAGAGAGCCTACGGACTCAGCCCCCACCGAGCAATTGCACGGCCTCGGGGGGCACCGCCCTGCTCGCCGATCCGATCCACGACTCCGGCGATGCGGCCACCGCGATCCCGCTCGGGGTCGCTTCCTGCTGTCAGAATCGAAGCAGTG
>CAZTGN010000004.1:24131-28295 GCA_964613275.1 uncultured Conexibacter sp.
AAGCAGTGAGCCCAAGCCGTCGCCACGCGCACGGGGTCAGCGCCGGCGCGAGCATCCGGATGCTCGCGCTGGCGCTCGGCATCAACTTCGCGTTCATGCTGATCGAGGTCGTCGTCGGCTTGATCGCCGATTCGCTGGCGCTGCTCTCCGACGCCGCGCACATGCTGACCGATGTCGGCGCGATCGCCCTGGCGGTCGTCGCCGCAAGGCTCGCCCAGAGGAAGGCCGGAGGGCGCCTGACGTTCGGCCTGAAGCGCGGCGAGATCCTCTCGGCCCAGGTGAACGGGCTGACCATGCTCGTGCTCGCCATCATCATCATCCTCGAGGGCGTCCGCCGGCTCGTCGACCCGCCGACGGTCGAGGCGAACCTGGTGCTCTGGGTCGGCCTCGCCGGCCTGTTGGCCAATCTCGGCGCAGCCTGGGCCCTCGCGAAGGCCAACCGTGAGAGCCTCAATGTCGAGGGGGCGTTTCAGCACAACCTGCTCGACGCGATCGGCTCGATCGGGGCTGCCCTGGCCGCCGGCGTCATCCTCATCACCGGCTGGGAGCGTGCCGATCCGGTCGCCTCGTTGATCGTCGCCGCACTGATGCTCAACTCCGCCCACGGACTCCTCCGGGCGTCGGGCAGGATCTTCCTGGAGGCGGCCCCGGAAGGGATCGAACCGGACGAGATCGGCGAGGCGCTGCTGTCCGAGCCGGGCGTCGTCGAGGTCCACGACCTCCACGTCTGGGAGGTCACCTCGGGGTTTCCGTCGCTGTCGGCTCACGTGATCGTGGGACCCGACGATGACTGCCACCGCGTTCGCTTCCGACTGTCGGAGATGCTGAAGGAGCGGTTCGGGATAAGCCACACCACGCTCCAGGTCGAGCACGTTCCGAAGCGGCTGTTGGATATCGACCGTGCCGGCCGCTGAAGCGGCCGGCCGCCTCGCCGCCGTACGTCGTCGTCCGCCTACCCGGCGGGCTCGCCGGCGGCCCGCCGGCGGTGGGCGGCGGCGACCATGTGCTCGAGCGCCGGCGCCACCTCCTCCCAGCGCCGGGTCTTCAGGCCGCAGTCGGGGTTGACCCAGAGCCGCTCGCGGCCGATCCGCGCCTCCGCGGTCGCGAGCAGCCGCTCGATCTCCTCCGTCGCCGGGACGCGTGCCGAGTGGATGTCGTAGACGCCGGGGCCGATGTCGTTCGGGTACCGGACCTCGCCGGCGAACGCGTCGAGCACCTCCATGCCCGAGCGCGAGGCCTCGATCGAGAGCACGTCGGCGTCGAGGCGCGCGATGTGCCCGATCATCTCGTTGAACTCCGAGTAGCACATGTGCGTGTGCACCTGGGTCGCCGGCGCCGCGGCCGCGACCGCGAGGCGGAAGCAGTCGATCGCCCAGCGCAGGTAGTCGTCCTGGTCGGCGCGCTGGAGCGGCAGGCCCTCGCGCAGGGCCGCCTCGTCGACCTGGATCGCGAACGCCCCGGCCGCCTCGAGATCGCGAAGCTCGTCGCCGATCGCGAGCGCGATCTGGGTGCAGGTCTCGCGATGCGGCTGATCGTCGCGGACGAACGACCACTGCAGGATCGTCACCGGGCCGGTCAGCATCCCCTTCAGCGGCCTGTCGGTGAGCGACTGCGCGTAGCGCCACCAGCGCACCGTCATCGGCCCGGGGCGGGAGACGTCGCCGTAGATGATCGGCGGCTTCACGCAGCGCGAGCCGTAGGACTGCACCCAGCCCGCGTCCGAGAAGGCGAAGCCGCGGAGCTGCTGGCCGAAGTACTCGACCATGTCGTTGCGCTCGGCCTCGCCGTGGACGAGGACGTCGAGGTCGAGCTGCTCCTGGATCGCGACCACTGCGGCGATCTGGGCCTCGAGGAACCGCTCGTAGCCCCCCTCGTCGAGCCGGCCCTCGCGCAGGTCGCGCCGGGCGGCCCGGATCTCGGTGGTCTGCGGGAAGGAGCCGATCGTCGTCGTCGGCAGCTCCGGCAGCGCCACCCGCTCCGCCTGGAGCCGCCGGCGCTCGTCCGCGGGGCGGCTGCGCTCGTAGTCGCTCGGGCTCAGGGCAGCCGTCCGCTCGCGGACGGCGGGATCGCTCGCGAGCGGCGAGCTCCGGCGTGCGTCCCTCGTCTCCCGGCTCGCGGCCAGAAGCTCGTCGCGCCGATCCGGCCCCGCCTCCAGCGCCGAGCCGAGGGTCGCGAGCTCCGCGAGCCGCTCGGCCGCGAAGGCCAGCCAGCGCCGGACCTCGGGATCGATCGCCCGCTCCCGCGCCGCCTCGCAGGGGAGGTGGAGCAGCGAGCACGAGGGGGCGATCGTGAGCCGCTCGGCGCCGACCGCGTCGGCGGCGCGGTCGAGGAGGACGAGCGCCGCGTCGAGGTCCGCCGCCCAGACGTTCCGCCCGTCGAGCACGCCGAGCGAGAGCCGCGTCGGCATCTCGCCGAGGGCGGCCAGCACCGGCTCGAGCTGCCCGGGGGCGCGAACGAGGTCGAGGTGCAGCTCGTCGGGCGCGAGCTCGGAGAGCCGGTCGATGGCACCGCCCTGCAGGCCGGCGAAGTAGGTGGCGAGACAGAGCTCGACATCGGCGGCGGCGAGAGCCCGCCAGGCCGCCGCGAACGCGTCGAGGTCCGCCGGGTCCGGGTCGAGGACGAGGCAGGGCTCGTCGATCTGGACCCCCGTCGCCCCGGCGGCTCCGAGCTCGTCGATCAACCGCCCATAGACCGGGACGAGCTCGTCGAGCAGGCGCAGCGGCTCGTCGGCGCCCTTGCTGAGCCGGAGGAAGCTGTAGGGGCCGAGGACGACGGGCCGCGCGGCGAGCCCGAGCGCGGCGGCCTCCCCGAGCGGCCCCGTCCAGTGGTCGGAGCGGAGGTCGAAGCGCTGCCCGGGCTCGAGCTCGGGGACCAGGTAGTGGTAGTTGGTGTCGAACCACTTCGTCATCTCCAGCGGTCGGGCATCGGCGCTGCCGCGGGCAAGCGAGAAGTAGGCATCGAGGTCGTCGCGATCGGGGTCGCCGAACCGGCTCGGGATGGCGCCCAGCGCCCAGGCGGTGTCGAGCACGTGGTCGTAGAGGCTGAAGTCGCCGCAGGGGAGCACGTCGACCCCGGCCGCCGCGGCTCGCCGCCAGGTCGCCTCGCGCAGCTCCGCGGCGGTGCCGAGCAGCTCAGCGCCGCCTCCGTTGCCGGCCCAGCATGCCTCGAGCGCGAACTTCAGCTCCCGCTCGGGGCCGATGCGGGGAAGCCCGAGAACGGCCGTGCGTGCCATCGCGATCGCGCTCCTTGGTCGCTGCGCCCGCCGCGGGGCGCGGTCCTGCCAGGGGTCCCTCGACCCCGATCGTCACCTGCGACGCCACGATACAAGGCCCGATCGCCCGCCGCCGGAACCGGCGCTCTACCTGCGCGGCGGCGACAGGCACGGCGCCGAAGGCGACGTGCAGGAAGACCAGCGGCCGGAGCTCGTTGAGCCGCGATAGCGACGACGGGCAGGACGAGGACCACCGCGACGATCGGCAGCCCCCCCGACCGGGACGATCTAGAGCTCGGGCCGGTCGAAGCCGGGCGACCCACCGTCCGTGGGCCCGGTTTCCGTCGCTGGCGCGGTCAATCCGCGGAAGCGTCGGCGGGGACGCCTCCGCCGCCCTGCGAGCTCGCGGGCTCGGATCCGAGCGCGCTGAAGCCGCCGTCGACGCGGAGGATCTGGCCGGAGACGCCGCGGGCGGCGTCGGAGAGCAGGAAGCAGATCGCTTCGGCGACCGGGCCGGGATCGTCCGGCTCCCAGCCGAGCGGCGCCCGCTGCCGCCAGGCCGAGGCGAGCTCGTCGAAGCCGGGGATGCCGCCCGCCGCGGCGGTCGCGATCGGCCCGGCGGATACGAGGTTGGCGCGAATGCCGCGCGGGCCGAGGTCGCGACACAGGTAGCGATTGACCGCCTCCAGCGCCGCCTTCGAGACGCCCATCCAGTCGTAGGCGGGCCAGGCGACGGAGGCGTCGAAGTCGAGCCCGACGATCGCGCCGCCGCCGCTCATCAGCGGTGCCGTTGCCGCCGCCAGCTCCTTCAGCGAGAAGGCGCTGATCCGGAACGCCTGCTCGGCGCTGGCGGCGGGCGTGTCGAGAAAGCCGCCGCCGAGGGCATCCGGCGGAGCGAAGGCGATCGCGTGCAGGACGCCGTCGACCGCGCCGAAGCGGCGGTCGAGCTCGGC
>CAZTGN010000005.1:0-27388 GCA_964613275.1 uncultured Conexibacter sp.
GCGGTCGGAGGTGTCGTAGTCGGTCGAGACGGTCTCCGGGTTGCAGTTGACCATCACCGCGTCGCGACCCGACTCACGGACGGTCATCGCCGCGTGGACGCAGCAGTAGTCGAACTCGATCCCCTGCCCGATGCGGTTCGGCCCGGATCCGAGGATGACGACGCTCGGGCGGTCGCCGCGGCGGACCTCGCCGCCCGCGGCCGGCCCCCGGACCGCCCGCTCGTGAGCCGAGTAGAAGTACGGGGTCTCGGCCTCGAACTCGGCGGCGCAGGTGTCGACCGACTTGTACGTGCGGTCGAGCCCGGCGGTACCGTCGCCGTCGAGCGCGAGCGCTCGCAGCTCGCGCCGGTACCAGTGGTCGATCGCGGTTCGGGCGTGAATGCGCTCGAGGTCGATGCCGCGGCGGAAGCCCTCGAGGATCAGGTCGAAGCGGTCCGAGGACGGCGTCTCGAGCCGGTCGAGGAGCTCGCCGTCGCCGTCCGGCGCCTCCGCCGGGGCGTCGAGCTCGCGGGAGCGCATCGCCTTGGCGAACGACTCGCGGAACGTGCGGCCGATCGCCATCGCCTCACCGACGGACTTCATGTGGGTCGTCAGCCGGCCCTCGCTGCCGGGGAACTTCTCGAACGCGAACCGCGGGACCTTCGTGACGACGTAGTCGATCGTCGGCTCGAACGCCGCCGGGGTCGCCCGGGTGATGTCGTTGGGGATCTCGTCGAGCGCGTAGCCGACGGCGAGCCGGGCCGCGATCTTCGCGATCGGGAAGCCGGTCGCCTTCGAGGCCAGCGCCGAGGAGCGCGAGACCCGCGGGTTCATCTCGATCACGACGATCTCGCCGCTCCCGGGATCGACCCCGAACTGGACGTTCGAGCCGCCGGTCTCGACCCCGACCGCCCGGATCACCCTGATCGCCTGGTCGCGGAGCTCCTGGTAGAGGGCGTCGCTGAGGCTCTGCGCGGGCGCGACCGTCACCGAGTCCCCGGTGTGGACGCCCATCGGGTCGATGTTCTCGATCGAGCAGACGACGATCACGTTGTCGTTCCGGTCACGCATCAGCTCGAGCTCGAACTCGCCCCAGCCGAGGACCGACTCCTCGACCAGGACCTGGTTGATCGGGCTCGCCGCGAGCCCCTCGGAGATGATCTGCCTGAGCTCGGTCCCGGTCCGCGCCGCGCCGCCGCCCTGCCCGCCCATCGTGAAGGCGGGACGGATGATCGCCGGCAGGGTCAGCCTGCCGTCGGCCAGGGCCGCCTCGGCATCCGCCACCGATTCGGCGATCAGCGACCACGGGACCCGCAGCCCCGCCGCCTCCATCGTCTCCCGAAACGCCTCGCGGTCCTCGGCGCGGTGGATCGCGTCGTAGTCGGCTCCGATCAGCTCGACCCCGAACCGCTCCAGGGTGCCGTCGTCGTGCAGCGCCTTCGCCAGGTTCAGCGCCGTCTGCCCACCCAGCGTCGGCAGCAACGCGTCCGGCCGCTCGCGCTCGATGATCCGTGCCACGACATCGGGCACGAGCGGCTCGACGTAGGTGCGGTCGGCGAACTCCGGGTCGGTCATGATCGTCGCCGGGTTCGAGTTGACGAGGACGATCTCGTAGCCCTCCTCGCGCAGCACCTTGCACGCCTGCGTCCCCGAGTAGTCGAACTCGGCCGCCTGGCCGATCACGATCGGCCCGGAGCCGATCAACAGGATCTTCGCGATGTCGTCGCGGCGGGGCATCAGGCGGCGAGCTCCAGCGCCCGGTCGAACATGTACCGGGCGTCGTGCGGCCCGGGACCCGCCTCGGGGTGGTACTGGACGGTGCCGCCGGGGACGTCGAGGAGGCGAAGGCCCTCGACGGTGCGGTCGTAGAGGTTGAGGTGGGACAGCTCGGCGGCGCCGAAGTCCGTCTCCCAGCGGATCGGCTCGTCGGTCTCCATGCGCGTCTCCCCGTTCGGGCCGGCGACGGCGAAGCCGTGGTTCTGGGAGGTGATCTCGATCCGGCCGGTGGCGAGGTCCTTGACCGGGTGGTTGGAGCCGCGGTGGCCGAACCGCAGCTTGAAGGTCTCGAGGCCGACGGCTCGGCAGAGGAGCTGGTGGCCGAGGCAGATCCCGAAGAGCGGGCGCCTGCCGACGAGTGCGCGGACGGTGGCGACGACCCGGTCGAGCGCGCCCGGATCACCGGGGCCGTTGGCGAGGAAGATCAGGTCGGGATCGTGCGCGAGCACCTCCTCGGCGCTCGTCGCGCAGGGAAGCAGCGTCACCCTGCAGCCGCGCTCGCGGAGCTCACGGACGATCGAGAGCTTGATGCCGGTGTCGAGGCCGACGACGTGGGGGCCGTCACCGTCGAGGACGATCGGCCCCGGCGGCGTCACGGTGCTCGCCAGATCGGCCCCCTCCATCGCCGGCTCCGCCCCGATCCGCTCGCGCGCCTCGGGCTCGGGCGTGGCGGCGGCGAAGATGCCGCCCCGCATGGCCCCGGCCTCGCGGATGTGGCGGACGAGCGCCCGCGTGTCGACCCCCGAGATGGCCGGCACCCCGCGGGCGTCGAGCCAGTCGAGCCAGCCGCTCTCGGCGGTGGCGAAGTCGTCCCCGTCCTTGGCCTCGCGCATGATCACCGCCCGGGCGTGGACCCGATCGGACTCCATCGCCGCGGCGCTGACGCCGTAGTTGCCGACGAGCGGATAGGTGAAGGTGATGATCTGCCCGGCGTAGCTGGGGTCGGTGACGGCCTCCTGATAGCCGGTCATCGCGGTGTTGAAGACGACCTCCCCGAGCGCCTCGGCGCCGGTTGCCCCGCAGAGCTCGCCGTCGAGCCGGGAGCCGTCCTCGAGCAGGACGTAGCCGCTCACGGCGCGTACTCCAGGACCAGCTTCTGGACCGCCTTGAAGCGCTCGTCTCCGGCGCCGCCGAGCAGCTCGAACAGGGCCGTCTCGACGCTCGTCAGCCAGGCGCCGGCGCGCTCGGCCTTCGCCAGCCCGAGGTCGCGGTCGGCGTCGCTGCGGGAGCCCACCGCGTCGGCGACGACGTGGACCTCGACGCCGCGGTCGAGCAGGTCGAGGACGGTCTGGTTGACGCAGACGTGCGCCTCGACCCCGCAGACGATCGCCTGCTCGCGGCCACCGAGGCCGAAGCCGTCGGCCGCTGCGGCCGAGAAGACGGTCTTGGCGATCGGCGCGACTCCCTCCGGCAGCGCGGTCGCAACCGCCGGGACGGTCGCCCCGAGACCCTGCGGGTACTGCTCGGTGACGACGATCGGCAGGGCCATCGCTTCCGCCCCGCGCGCCAGCGTCGCCGTCGCCGCCGCGATCCGCTCGAAGCCGGGGATCGCCTTGCGGAAGCCCTCCTGGACGTCGATGATGACGAGTGCGGCCCGCTCGGGATCGAGCTTGGCGCTCACCGCAACGCTCCGGGGGCCCGGCGGGCGGCCCGCCCGCTGCGCTCGCCTGCAGCGAGCGGCTTCGTGTCGATGGCCGCGCTCTGCCTCACCCGGCCACCTTCATCGCGAACTCCCGGCGCCGGTAGGCGACCGCGCCGGCGATCACGGTGATCACCGGCCGCGAGCGCAGCGTCCGGCCCGCGAAGCAGGAGTTGGCCGAGCGGCTCTCCCAGCCGTCGGAGCCGGCGACCCACTCGGCGTCGAGATCGACGAGGGCGATGTCGGCCTCGGCGCCGACGGCGATCCTGGCGGGCTCGAGGTCGAAGAGGCTCGCCCCCGCGCCCAGCCGCTCGACCAGCAGGCCGAGGTCGATCGCGCCGGGGAGGACGAGCTCGGTGTAGAGCGCGGCGAACGCCGTCTCGAGCCCGGTGACCCCCATGTTGGCGGCCTCGAACGGCACCTCCTTCTCATGCGCCGCGTGCGGTGCATGGTCGGTGCCGATGCAGGCGGCGACGCCGCTTCGCAGGGCCTCGATCAGCGCTTGACGATCGTCCTCGGTCCGCAGCGGCGGGTTCATCTTGAAGCGGGCGTCGAGGCTCCGCACCTCCTCGTCGGTCAGCGTCAGGTGATGGGGCGTGAGCTCGGCGGTGAGCCGCGCCCCCGCATCCTGCGCTGCCGCGACCGCCTCGACCGACGCCCGCGCCGAGAGGTGCTGGACGTGGGCGCGCCCGTCCTCGTAGCGGCAGAGGGCGCCGACGCGGGCGATCATCGTCGCCTCCGAGACGTCGGGGACCCCGGCGAGCCCGAGCGCGGCCGAGACCGCTCCCTCGGCCATCACCCCGTCGCCGCTCAGCGACGGGTCCTCCTCGTGCAGCAGGATCGTGCCGCCGGCGAGCCGTTGGTACTGGAGGGCGCGGCGCATCACCCCGGCGTCGGCGATCGGCAGCCCGTCGTCGGAGAAGCCGAGCGCCCCGACCCCGCGCAGGGCCGCCATCTCGGTCAGCTCGCGACCCGCCATTCCCCGCGTCACGGTTGCGACGAACCCGGTCGGTACCACGGCCTCGGCGGCGGCGCGCTCGCGCAGCGCCGTCACGATCGCCGGATCGTCGACGACCGGATCGGTGTTGGCCATCGCGACGATCCCGCAGTACCCGCCGGCGGCGGCGGCGCGCGTCCCGGTCTCGATGTCCTCCCGGTACTCCTGGCCGGGGGTGCGGAGGTGGACGTGAGGATCGAAGAACGCCGGGAACGCGTGGAGGCCGGCGGCATCGATCTCCTCGCCGCCGTCGCGGAGCTCGGCGGCGCCCGCACCGGCGATCTCGGCGATCCGTCCATCGCGGACGAGCAGGTCGCACTCGCGATCGACGCCGGCGCCGGGATCGAGCGCGTGCGCGCCGCGGATCAACAGGTCCCCGCCGCCCGCACCGCTCGCGCCGCGCCAGTCGAGGGACCCGATCTCACCGGCCTCGGCGCTCAAGCGGGCTCCCCGATCGGCGTCCCCTCGCCGGAGGTGATCGACGTCCCCGCGCCGACCGGGCTCAGGGGGCGGGGGCGCTCGCCGCCGGCGAGGATCTCGAAGAGGATCGCCATCCGCACCAGGAGGCCGCTTGCGACCTGGGCGGTGATCAGGGACGCCGGCCCGTCGATCACGTCTGCCGCGAGCTCGACGCCGCGATTGACCGGCCCCGGGTGCATGACGAGCTGCCGCGGCCCGAGCCGCCGCGAGTCGATCTGGTAGTTGACCGCATACTCGCGCAGGGACGGCACGAAGGCCTGCCGCATCCGCTCCCGCTGCATCCGCAGCGCATAGACGACGTCGGCCTCGCCGAGGCCGTCGAGGTCGTAGGCCACCGCACAGCCGAGCGCCTCGATCCCGCGCGGGATCAGCGTCGGCGGCCCGACGACGGTCACCTCGGCGCCCATCGTCAGGAAGGCGCGGATGCAGGAGCGGGCAACGCGACTGTGGGCGAGATCGCCGACGATCCAGATCCGCTTGCCGTCGAGCGTGCCGACGTGGTCGAGCAGCGTGTAGACGTCGAGCAACGCCTGGCTGGGGTGCTCGTGCTTGCCGTCGCCGGCGTTGACGACGGCGGCCTCGGTCCAACCGGCGACCAGCGTCGCCGCACCCGCCTCGGGGGCGCGGATGATGATCGCCTCGGGCTCGTAGGCCGACAGCGTCGCGATCGTATCCCGCAGCGACTCGCCCTTGTCGACCGAGGAGCCGGTCGACTTCACCGAGACGACGTCGGCGGAGAGCCGCTTCGCCGCCAGCTCGAACGAGGAGCTCGTCCGGGTGCTCGCCTCGTAGAAGAGGCTGACGACGGTTCGTCCGCGCAGCGTCGGGACCTTCTTGATGTCGCGGCGGCCGACCTCGGCGAAGCTCCGGGCCCGCTCGCAGATCCGCTCGATGTCGTCGCGGTCGAGGTCGTCGATCGACAGCAGGTGCCTCATCGCTCCCCCTCCCCGTCCGCCGACGCTGCCGGCGTCGGTGCCGGCGCCGGGCCGATCGCGACCTCGTCGACCCCGTCGGTCTCCTCGAGGCGGACGTAGACGCGCTCCTCGCGGGCGGTCGGCAGGTTCTTGCCCGCGTAGTCGGGGCGGATCGGCAGCTCGCGGTGGCCGCGGTCGGCGAGGACGGCGAGCTGGATCCGCTGCGGCCGGCCGTAGTCGAAGAGCGCGTCGATCGCCGCCCTCACCGTGCGGCCGGTGAAGAGGACGTCGTCGACGAGGATGATCGTGCGGCCCGCCAGGTCGAAGTCGAGATGGGAGGAGTGGACGACCGGCATCCCGCCCGGCTCGCGATCGCCGAGATCGTCCCGGTAGAAGGAGATGTCGATGTCGCCGAGCGGGACCGGGGCACCGGTCAGCTCTTCGAGCAGCGCGTGGAGGCGCCGGCCGAGGATCGCCCCGCGCGTGTGGATGCCGACCAGCGCCACCCCGGGACCGGGCTCCCCTCCCGCACCCTCGTCGCGGGCGGGTCCGGCGTTCTTCTCGATGACCTCGTGCGCCATGCGCACCAGCGTCCGGCTCAGGTCGTCGCCGTCGAGGACGACCCTCTCGCTCGTTCCCATTGTCGGGCGCCCCTTCCTGGCCTCACTGGACCTGGTTAAAGGAAACGTCGCGGCGGAACTTAGCAGGGCCGAGCGGCGGCTCGACGATGCCCACCCGCGGCGGTGGGATCGGTTCGCGGAATATGCGGCGTCTTTGCCATCACGGGTCGTGCGCTGGCGGCCGCGGTCGATCCCGATGCGGAGCCCGGCGAGACCGGGGCCTCGCTCACGTGGCGGTACGTGGCTCATGCCCCGCGCCGCCGCCGGCACCGTTCGGCGGCTCGGCGCGGGCGCCGTTGGCGATCAGCTCCGGCTTGCCGCGCTCGGGCAGCGGGATCGCGACCAGGTCGAAGTCGCGCGGTGCCACGGTCGCCGCGAAGGCGGAGCGGGCCTCGGCGAGGATGTCGGGCACGAAGTGGCGCGAGGAGATGTGGACGAGGGCGAGCATCGCGACGTCCGCCGCAGCCGCGAGCTCGGCCGCGCCGAGCGCGGTCGAGTGGCCGGTCTCGGTGGCGCGGTCGGCCTCGGCGGCGGCGAAGCTGCCGTCGTGGACGAGCAGCTCGGCGCCCTCGGCGGCGTGCTCGGTCTCCTCGCAGGGCTCGGTGTCGCCGGTGATCACGATCGTCCGCCCCGGCCGGTCCTCACCCATCACCTGCCCGGGCTCGACCGGCCCGTCGCGACCCGGCACCGAACGCCCCTGCTGCAGCTCCCCGAACGCCGGGCCCGACTCGACGCCGAGCGCCATCGCCGCCTCGGGATCGAAGCGGCCGGGACGATCGTCCTCCCGCAGCGCGTAACCGTTGGCGACGATCCGGTGTGAGACGTCGTACGGCTCGACCTCGAAGTCGCCGAAGTCGACCGACTCGCCGCGGTTGAGCTCGATCAGCTCCAGTCCGTAGCCGGGCTTGCCGACGATCCGCCCCAGCGACGCGAACAGCGTCCGCAGCCCCGGCGGCCCGTAGATCGCCAGCCGATCCTCGCGGTCCTGCATCTCGTAGCTCTTGATCAACCCCGGCAGGCCCAGGTAGTGGTCGGCGTGCAGGTGGGTGATGAAGATCGCGTCGAGGTTGATCAGCCCGATCGAGCGCTGCATCTGCCGCTGGGTCCCCTCGCCGCAGTCGAAGAGGATCCGGTGGCCGCCGCGGCGGACGAGCACGGCGGCGGTGTTGCGCCGGGCCGACGGCACCGAGCCGCCGGTGCCGAGGAAGATCACGTCGAGGTCCATCGCCGCAAGCGTATGGACGGCGCCGACGCCGCGCCGCGAGCCGATGCCCGGATGGCGCGGGATCCTGCGCGCGAGGTCCTGGCGACCTCGGTCCCGGGGCGGCCCCGGACCGAGCCTGCGCCGAGCCGGACGGCTCCGGCTGCCGCCGGGCGCAATGGGCGGGATTCTGGGCGGGATTCGGGTGCGGGGCGGGACCGGCCGTCCCGGCAGGGCACCTCTGTACCTTTGCCCGCCATGTCGAGGCCGATCGTCACCATGCTGGCCGCCGCGGCCGCCGCGCTGCTCCTTGCCGCAGGCGCGTATGCGGGACTGCCGAAGCCGAAGCGCGGACACGAGATCGACGTGCCGCGTTCGATCGCCGGCGTCGAGCCCGGAATGCGGATCAACGAGGCCGACCGCGAATGGGGCCGGACCGGTGACTGCGGCCGGTTCCGCGAGCGAAGGCGGATCCGCGCCTGCGTCTACGTGGGGCGAAACCCGCGCGCCGGCATGGCGACGATCGAGGCCGCCCGCCGCCGCAAGGTCAGCTCGGTCGCGATCGCGGCGGGAATCCACCGGGGCGAGTACGTCTTCAAGGGGCGGCTGCTGCGGCTCGAGACCGATGAGGGCATCGGCCTCGGCAGTCCCCGGGCCGACGTCCGCAAGGCCTACCCGAAGGCGCTCCGAGCCGCTGACAAGACCGGCTTCATCGTCGCGGGCCCGGGCCGCTCCTACATGACCTTCCAGACCCTCGACCGCGAGCGCGTCACCGGGATCGCACTCGTCGACGGCAATCACCAGGGCCGGGTGGCGGCACTAGACTCCGCCCTCCCCACGCGCCCGTAGCTCAGCTGGATAGAGCGCCGCCCTCCGGAGGCGGAGGTCGCAGGTTCGAATCCTGCCGGGCGCGCTCGGCCCGTCCCGGCCGACTCCGCCGCCGAGGCGCCGGGCGGACGCCCGCGGGCCGGGTTCGATCCCCTCGCGCTCGGCCTGGTTGCACTCATGTTCGGGATCCTGGGATGGAGGAGAGCCAACAGGGACCCTGCCGCCGGTCGCAAGGGAATGGCGGTCGCGGGGACGATGCTCGGCGTCGTCGCCATCGCGCTCGGCATCGCGGGAATCGCGATCGTCAGCGACGCCGTGGACGATCTCGATCGTGACCTTAACCGGATCGAGAACCAGTATCCGTAGGCAATCCGGTCCCGGCCGCGCCGGTCCCGGCTACGGCCCGATCCGCGTGCACTCCTTGCCGGCGCAGGTCGACAGCTCGGCTGTCTTGTCGGCGAGTCGGGCCTCGACGTCGGCGTGGGCCGGATCGCCGGCGAGGTTGTGGAGCTCGTGCGGATCGCTCTGGCGGTCGAAGAGCTGCCGGTCGCCGCTGCCGGTGTACTCGACGAACGTCCAACGGTCGGTCCGCACGCCCGCATAGGGCTGATCCCAGGCGTTGACGGGGATCGCTCCGGCGAAGAGCGGTGCCGGCGCCTCGATCCCGAGCGCCCGCTCCGGCGCCGCCGCGGGGTCGGCCATCGTCGGCAGCAGCGAGAGGCCGTCGACGGTCCGGCCGGCGCGCGCGTTCGCGAGGTCGAGCAGGGTCGGCGCGAAATCGACGTTCGAGACCTGACCGGTGACCTTCTCGCCGCGCGGGATCCCGGGGCCGCGGACGATCAGCGGCACCTTCAGCGACTCGTCGTAGGGCAGGAACTTGTCTCCGGGGATGCGATGCTCGCCCTGCAGCCAGCCGTTGTCGGAGAGGAACATGATCACGGTGTTCTCGAGCTGGTGGGTCTCGCGCAGCGTCTCGATCATCTCGCGGACCTGGTCGTCGACGGACATCAGCGACCCGCCCCGCCCCTGGTAGTCGAGCTCGAGCTGGTCGATGTCGGCCTGGTCGAGCGGCGTCGCCGCCTCCATGCTCTCGGGGATCGGGCCCGTGCCCTGGTCGTTGAAGCTCGGCCCCCGGGGAAGCGTCAGCTCAGCGCTCTCGTCGCGGTAGCGGAACGGCGCGCGGGGATCGGGCCCCGGGCGCCCCATCAGGGTCGTCGAGACGTCCTCGCGATGCGGTGCCGCCGGCGACCACCAGATGAAGAACGGCTTCCTCGACCGGCGCTCGGCACGGACGAGCCGGGTCGTGACCTTCCCGGTCACGTCGGGCGAGTAGTCGCGCGGGCGCTCCGCACCCCAGTACTCGTACGGCGGCGGGCCGAACAGCCGTCCCAGCTCGGCGAAGATCGTCGCCAGCGTGTCGGGCTCGTCGTCGACCTCGACCTCGGCGAACTCGACGAGCTTGCGGGCGAACTCCTCGTCGCCCCAGCTCTTCAGCTCGCCGTCCTTGTTCATCACGAAGTTGAAGTAGTCGTAGGCGGAGACGTCGAGCAGGCCGCGCCAGGTGTCGAAGCCCTTCGGAACCTCGCCGTGGGCGTCGAGGGCGCCGTAGCCGTTCAGCCACTTTCCGATCGCGGCGGTCCGGTAGCCGGCGTCGTCGAGCCAGGCCGGCAACGTGTTGCCGCGGTTCCTCATCCCGTACCAGCCGTAGGGCGCGAAGTTCCCGATCACCCCGTGATTGTGCGAGTACTGGCCGGTGATGAACGTCGCCCGCGCCGGGCAGCAGAGCGGGAACGAGTCGATCGCGTTCGTGAACCTCGTTCCCTTCTGGGCGAGCTTGCGACGGACGGTGGGCATGAACTGAAGGTCGGTCTGGGCCATGTCGTCGGTCATCACGACGAGGATGTTCGGCTGCGAGCCCTTCCCGGCCCCGCTCGGGCGCGCGCTCGCCTCCGCCGCGAGGGCCAACAGCGCCAGCAGCGCCAAGGCCAGCAGGGCGGCGGGGCTCGGTCGTCGATCGCGGGTCGCGGTCCTCATCGGGTCACCTCCGGATGGCTCGAGCCGGCTCGGTTCCGGCCTCATTCATCGCCTCGGCGAGCGCCTCGGCGAGCTCGTCACGGATCGCGGCGTCGGCGGGATCGATGACCGTCCCGCTCCGCACCCCGACCAGGTTGCGGACCTCGTCGGGATCGCGCTCGAGGTCGTACATCTCGTACTCGCTCGGACGCTCGCCGGCAGGGTCGAAGTAGAAGCCGTACTTGTGGCGCGGGGTGCGGACCGCCCGCAGGCGGCTCGGCTGCCCCGGGGCCTCGCGCTGGGCGGTCGCCGCCTGGTGGTCGTCGTAGGTGAAGTGGACGGACTCGCGAACGCCCTCCGTCGGCCGTCGATGCTCGAGCACCGGCCGCAGGTCGACGCCGGCACGGTCGACGGGCTCGCGCGCGGGCCCGGCGCGAGATGCCATCACCGGCACGAGGCTGCGGCCCTTGAGGCCGAGCTCGACGCCGGCGGGGCGGCCGGAGAGCTCGAGCACGGTCGGCAGCACGTCGACGAGCGAGCCGAGCGCGTCGGTCTCGGCCGGCCGCGGGAACAGGACCGGGTTCGAGATCACGAGGGGGACGTTGATCGTCTCCTCGTAGGCGTTGAACGCCTTCTGCCGCAGGCCGCCGTGGGAGAGGCCCATCTCGCCGTGATCAGCGCAGCGGACGATCACGGTCCGCGAGCGGAGCGACGCCGGATCGTCGGCACCGCCGAGCGCGGCGAGGATGCGGCCGATCTTCGCGTCGACGAGCCGGTGCAGGTGGGCGTAGAAGTTGACGTAGTCGAGCCGGCGGCGGTGGCTGTCGAGCGGGCCCAGGTAGGCGGTCATGCCCATCCGCATCAGCGAGTGGACGGCCGGCTTGCCGGCCATGACCTCGTCGACGGTCGGCGGCAGCGGCACCCCGAGCTCGCGGAAGTCCCCGTCCGCGTAGCCCCCGGCAGCGTAGGAGGCGGGATAGCCGAGGACGTCGTGGGGGTTGACGAGGGAGGCGACCAGGCAGAACGGCTCCGGCAGGTCCTCGCGGCCGAGCCAGCGCTCGATCTGGGTCGTGTAGACCTCGTCCCACCCCTCCCCTTCCCCGGCGCTGCCGCCGCCGAAGTTCTCGGCCCGGGCGTTCTCGCCGGCGTCGGGCGCCTCCCAGTCGGCGAAGCCGTAGTCGCGCTCGATCCGGGCGGCGTCGCGCTCGCTCCAGCCGCCGAGCATCGATCCGGGCCCGCCGAGCGGATGGGTGAGGTGCCACTTGCCCTTGTAGGCGACCTCGTAGCCGCGCTCGCGCAGAAGTCGCGGCAGGCTCGGTATCGCGGCCGGCAGCTCGGTCTCGTGGCCGGTGCTCCGATCGAGCCCGGCCGCACCCTTGGCGAACTGGGTGAGGACCCGGCGCGGCGGCGCCTCGCGACGGCGCAGGATCTTCCCCATCTCCCTCATCACCGCCCGGGAGTTGGTCGGGTCGGGCCGCAGGTCGGCCGCGGTCAGCGTCAGCTCGACCCCGTGCTCGGCCGGGTAACGGCTCGTGAGCAGGCTGGCGCGACTCGGCGAGCACATCGACGAGCTGCAGAAGCCGCGCGTGAACGTGAGCCCGGTGCGCGCGAGCTCGGCGCAGCTCGGCATCAGCGCGTCGACCCAGCCCGGCTCGTCCGGCCAGTGGCGGACCTGCCGCTGCTGGTCGGTGATCAGCAGGAGCACGTTCGGAGGCTTCGACGCGGCTATGGGAGCGTCCCGTCCCAGTTCGCCTCGTAGCAGGGGCTCGCGCCGCAGGGATCGGTGATCCTGCCGCCCGTGTCGAGGAACTCGGCGATCTGCCGGCGGATCGCCGGCGTGTTGCGGATCACGCGGTCGTGCGGGTCGAGCCCGAAGCTGTCGTCGGGGGAGGTGTTGGTCAGCGGCGGCGGGTCGGTGCCGAGGATGTCGTCGGGATCGGGCGTGGTCGGGTCGGGCCGCTTCGGCCCGACGTCCCAGATGAAGAAGCCGCTCCCCTCGGCCGCCGGGCCGGAGAGGTCGCCGAGCGTCTCGAGGCCGGCGAACGGGTTCGCGTACTCCGGCTGGAGGCGGTCGGCGTCGACCGCCGGCATCCGCAGCGGCGCCCCGATCGTCCGCGCCTCGACCTCGGTCTGGACGTTGGCCACCTGGTGGTCGCCGTAGGCCATCTCGATCAGCACCTCGTGCGGCGGCGTGCCCGGCAGCGGGTCGTCGGTCATGTGGTTGGCGTACCCGTTCGGCTCGCCACGGTCCCACATCGACTGGATCAGGGTCAGAAGCAGCGGCCGCTCCGCCTCGACCGGGTAGCTCGGGTAGAGGACCAGCGCGTAGTCCTCGAAGTCGATGCTGCGCGTCAGCATCACCGAGTAGTTCATCGCGGGCACGTAGAGGACCGAGCGGGTGAAGTCGGTGGCGACCGCGGTCAGCGCGCCGCCGGCGATCCCGCCCTGGCTGTTGCCGTAGTAGAACAGCGGCTTCGTCGTGTCGATGACGCTCGCACCGTTGAACCGGAAGGCGGGATCGGCGGCGAACCCGTCCGGGTGGATCATCGCCCGCCCGAGATAGAGGAAGTCGAGGAAGCCCTGCTGGAGGCGGTCCGGAAGCGGCTTGAAGTCCGACAGGTCGAGCAGCGCCGGAACCGCGACCGGTCCGACGTCGTCCTCCGACATCCCGATCCAGTCGGTGGCGCAGGTCATCACCCCGTGGTCGGTGCCGAGCGTCCGGACGTCGCGGGTGTGGACCTCGCTGTAGTCGCCGAAGAGCCCGTGCCCGTACATCGAGGTGCGCACGGGCGCGATCACGTCGCCGCTCCCGTCGACGGCCGAGCGCGGGATGTTGCAGGTGAAGCGGGCGTCGTAGAAGCCGTTCTGCCGCGGGATCCCGTCTCCGTCGAGGTTGAGGACGGCGCCCGGGTCGCACGGCTTCGCCGGCCCGCCGCCGTCGGGGTCGGTCATGTAGCAAGGCACGCTCACCGTGCCGGTGACCTCGCGGATGTTCTCGGCCCCTCGTTCGTTCGGCGTCGCCGCGTCGGGGAAGTCGACGACGCCGTCGGGGCCGTTGCCCGGGTCGCCGTCGTTCGGGTTGATCGTGAACCCGGGCGAGGTACCGTCGACGCCGCCGTCGGTCAGGTCGGCGTCCCCGAGGTCGGCGAACGCCTGGTCGCGCATCGAGAGCATCCGGCCGGTCATGTTGGCGGTGCTGGCGACGGTGAAGTCCCAGGCGAGGTAGAGGCCGTGACGCCTGATGCCGGCGTCGCCGAGCGTGTCGAAGATCGATTCGAAGTGGTCCCGGCGCCGCTCGATCGCGCCGATCCCGGTCGGGATCCGGTCGCGGTAGAGCTGAAAGCCGGCCGGCGCATCGATCGGAGCGCCGGCTGCGTCCTCGATCCCCCGCAGGGCGACGACGTAGCGGTGGCCGTCCTCGAGGTTCTTGCCGAAGTGGACCAGCAGGTCGGTCTGATCGGGGCTCGAGGCGTTCGAGTCGAGCTCGGCCCAGATCAGCTGCCGCTCGCCGGAGTCGGCATCGATCACGACGATCGGCTGCTGCGGGTCGAACGACTCGTCCATGTCGGTGATCGCGACCGGATCGGTCGCGGCGAACGCCGCCGGCGTGTCCATCCCGGGCACCCGGAGGACGATCGGGGCGCCGGGGCTGAAGCCGTCGCTGGTGTTGAGCTCGCCCGGGTCGACCGGGACGCCGCTGGCGTTCGTCGGCATCGACGCCGTCTTCAGGTCGAGGCGGAGCCCCGTCGGCGTCGAGTCGTCGGGGCGGGTGTAGAAGTCGTTGGGGTAGGGGAACAGGCACTGCTCGCCCGGCGCGGCGATCGGATCGCAGCGGTCGGCGGCGGCGACCTCCACCCCGACCGGGTCGGCCCCGTCGCAGCGGGCCGGATCGCGCTTCATCTTCGCCGTCGCGACGACCTTGCGGGTCTCGCCCTTCGCGCTGTAGCGGCCGGTCAGCCGCAGCCTGGTCGCCATGCAGCTACGGACGAGGGGCTCGCCGGCGCGGTTGATCGTGAACGTCACGCGGCTCCTGCGGCCCCGGCGGACGCGAGCCTTCCGATTGGCGGCGATGTTCGTCCTCTCGCCGCCCTGGAGGACCGCCAGAGACAGCGTCATCCGCTTCGCCTTGCGGCCGCGGTGGGTAGCGGTGGCGAAGGCCTCGCCGCTGCTCACGAGCGCCGCCTGGGCGGACTTCTTCAGCTCCAGCTGCGGCTGCGGCGACTTCGCCGCGTCGGCGGCGGCGATCGGCCCGGCGATCGTGACGACGATCGCGACGGCGGCGATGACGACGGCTGCGATGTCGATCCGGCCGGTCCCGGCGGCTTTGGACAAGTGCTCTCTCCTCTGGTCGGCTCCCCGCTCCGACCGGACCGGGGCCGAGCGGCGATCCTAGCCGCTTAACTGAGGCTGCGTCAATAGCGAACCGCCCGACTCGTCGCCTCGCGGTCCCGATCGATCCCCCGGAGGCGTCGGGAGAGCTCGGAGTCAGCTCGGCCTAGGCCGCAACATCCCGATCGGCGGCGATGCGGACCCGGCGGCCGACCCAGGGCAGCGAGAGGAGCGCCAGCCAGCTGAGCTGCGCCACGATCGGCGAGAGCAGCGCGATCGGTATCGAAGCGAGGAAGATCAGCGACCGGAGCCGGCCGGTGACGAGCTGCTCGCGTCGCTGACCGGGGCTGACCGGCACCGTCAGCCCGGCCCCGAAGGCGATCTTGTCGAGGCGTGAGTCGGCGAGCGCCGCCAGCCCGACGTTGGCGGCGTACACGACGACCGAGATCGACTGGTCGCCGTAGGTCCCCATCAGGTCCGTCGTGAACGGCATCAGCGCGATCAGCGAGAGCAGCAGCAGGTTCGCCCAGACGAGTTGCGGCGACGTCGCCCGCAGGCTCGACCACATCTTGTGGTGGCCGTACCAGAAGAGCCCGATCACCGCGAAGGCGATGAAGTACGCCCACACGTCCGGGACGAGGTCGTCGAGGGCCGTGGCGAGTCGCTCGTCGCCGGCGAGCTCGGGGACCTCGATGTTGAGGACCAGCAGGGTGATCGCGACCGCGAAGACCCCGTCGCTGAAACCGCTGACGCGGTCGAGCTCGCGCTGCGTGGAGTCGGCCTCCTCCCGGCTGTCGGTGGCGGCGTCCATCGACACCGAGCTTCGCAGGCGATCCGGTCGCCCCGGAGAGGGCCGGACCGCTAGCGCGTTCGCCGGAAGCGGACGGCATCGGCCTCGATCTGCCGCTGGCCGTAGGAGCCCTCGTAGACCGGACCGGACGCGGCGAGCAGGTCACCCGGCCGCGGCAGCGGGTCCGGCCTGAGCTCGGCCTCGACGTCGATGACGGAGATGCCGGATGCGGTGATGCCGTCGTCGCCGGCGAGGACGAAGTGGGCGTCGCCGTCGCCGTCGGGATCGACCCGCTCGACGTAGATGATCCGCCCCGACGCGCGCTCGCAGTTGACGGCATCGTCGGGACACGGCGGCGCCCGAAGCGGCTTCGGGGATGGAGAGGAGGCGACGGCGCCCGTCGCCTCCTCCGTGATCCCGGCTTCCGTCACGGTCGCCTCTCCCCCGCCCCCGCACCCGCCGAGGAGCGGGACGACCGCCAACGCCCCCGCGGCGATCCACCCACGACGCCGCCGCGCGGCCAGCGGCCCGCCGCCCCTCCCGGCCGGCGGGCCGTCAACCCTGCCCGGCGAGCGAACCGCCCTTTCCGGCGAGCGACGATCCGTGCCCGCCGTCGGCGGCCGGTCGTCGCTCACCGGTGGGGGTCGGTCAGCCGCGGGCGAGGTCGAACCGATCCAGGTTCATCACCTTGTCCCAGGCGGCGACGAAGTCCGCCACGAGCTTCTCGCTCCCGTCCTCGCTCGCGTAGACCTCGGCGAGCGCGCGCAGCTCGGAGTTCGAGCCGAAGACGAGGTCGACCCTGCTGCCGGTCCACTCGAGCTCGCCATCGGCGTTGCGAGCCTCGTAGACGTCCGGATCCGCCGCCGTCGGCTTCCACCTCGTGCCCGGGTCGAGCAGGTTGACGAAGAAGTCGTTGCTCAGCGACTCCGGGGTCGAGGTGAGGACGCCGAGAGGCGATCCGCCGTGATTGACGCCGAGGACGCGCAGGCCGCCGACGAGGACGGTCATCTCCGGTGCCGTCAACGTCAGCAGGTTCGCGCGGTCGACGAGCAGGTACTCGGCGGGCAGGCGGTGCTCCCCCTGCAGGTGGTTGCGGAACCCGTCGGCGGTCGGCTCGAGGACGGCGAACGACTCGACGTCGGTCTGCTCCTGCGTCGCATCGGTGCGTCCCGGCGCGAACGGGACCACGACCTCATGGCCGGCGCTCCTCGCCGCCCGCTCGACGCCGGCGCACCCGGCGAGCACGATCAGGTCGGCGAGCGAGACCCGCTCGTCCCCGTCCTGGGAGGAGTTGAAGGACTCCCGGATCTCCTCCAGGGCATCCAGCACCTTCGCCAGCTCATCGGGCTCGTTGACCTGCCAACCCTTCTGCGGCTCGAGGCGGATCCGCGCCCCGTTGGCGCCACCCCGCTTGTCGCTGCCGCGGAACGTCGAGGCCGACGCCCACGCGGTCGAGACGAGCTGCGACACCGAAAGGCCGGACGCGAGGATCCGCTCCTTGAGCGCAGCGACGTCCTCATCCCCGATCAACTCGTGGTCGACCGCGGGGACCGGGTCCTGCCAGATCAGCTCCTCGGCCGGCACCTCCGGCCCGAGGTAGCGCGAGACCGGTCCCATGTCACGATGCGTGAGCTTGAACCAGGCTCGCGCGAATGCATCCTCGAACGCCTCGGGGCTCTCGAGGAAGCGCCGCGAGATCGGCCCGTAGATCGGGTCGAAGCGGAGCGACAGATCCGTGGTCAGCATCGTCGGCGTGTGCTTGACCTCGGGGTCCTGTGCGTCGGGGACGGTCTTCTCCGCACCCTCGGGCTTCCACTGGTGCGCGCCGGCGGGGCTCTTCGAGAGCTCCCACTCGTATCCGAGCAGGATCTCGAAGAAGCGGTTGTCCCAGGCCGTCGGCGTGTCCGTCCAGGTGCCCTCGAGGCCGCTCGTGATCGTCGCCGTGCCGTTGCCCGTGCCGAAGGAGCTCCTCCAGCCGAGGCCCATCTCCTCGAGCGGCGCGCTCTCGGGCTCGGGGCCGACGTACTCGTCCGGGTCGGCCGCGCCGTGGGTCTTGCCGAAGGTGTGGCCGCCGGCGATCAGCGCGACCGTCTCCTCGTCGTCCATCGCCATCCGCCGGAACGTCTCGCGGATGTCGACGGCGGCGGCAAGCGGGTCGGGCTCGCCGTTGGGGCCCTCCGGATTGACGTAGATCAGGCCCATCTGGACGGCGGCCAGCGGGTCCTCGAGGTCGCGCTCGCCGGTGTAGCGCTCGTCACCGAGCCAGGTCGTCTCCGGCCCCCAGTAGACGTCCTCGTCGGGCTCCCATTCGTCCACCCGGCCGCCGGCGAAGCCGAACGTCTCGAAACCCATCGATTCGAGGGCGACGTTGCCGGTGAGGACGAGCAGGTCCGCCCACGAGAGCTTGCGCCCGTACTTGCTCTTGACCGGCCAGAGCAGCCTCCGCGCCTTGTCGAGGTTGCCGTTGTCGGGCCAGCTGCTGACCGGCGCGAAGCGCTGCTGCGCCGCCCCCGCTCCGCCGCGGCCGTCGCTGATCCGGTAGGTGCCGGCGCTGTGCCAGGCCATCCGGATCATCAGCGGGCCGTAGTGGCCGAAGTCGGCCGGCCACCAGTCCTGCGAGGTGGTCAGCACCTCCTCGATGTCCCGCTTGACGGCGTCGAGGTCGAGGGTCCCGAACTCCCTCGCGTAATCGAAGCCCTCCCCCATCGGATTGGCCTCGGCCGGGTTCTTGGCGAGGATCCGCAGGTTCAGCCGGTGCGGCCACCAGCCCTGGTTGCGGCCGCCCTCGGTCGGATACGGAGCGCGGTCGTGGGCGGCCGGGCAACCGCCGTTGCCCTCCTCGTTCATCTCGCCGACGACGGCATCGGGACTGTCAGGCATTGCGATCCTTTCGGGATTGGCTGTTCTGGTCGGAGGCGCTCGCGGACGAGCATTCGGGGCACATGCCCCAGTAGACGACCTCGGCCTCGTCGATCGAGAAGCCGTGGTCCTCGGAGGCGGTCAGGCACGGAGTCGCGCCGGTCGCGCAATCGACGTCGGCGATCGCGCCGCACGAGCGGCAGGCGACGTGATGGTGGTTGTCGCCGACCCGGGACTCGTAGCGCGCCGCCGAGCCCGCCGGCTGGATCCGCCGGATCAGTCCCGCCTCGGTCAACGCCCCGAGCACGTCGTAGACGGCCTGAAGCGACACCTCGCCGAGGTCCTGCCGCACCGCATCCGCGATCGAGCTCGTGTCGGCGTGCGGGCGGTCATGGACGGCGGTCAGGACCGCTATCCGGGGACGGGTAACGCGGAGATCGGCCTCGCGCAGCAAGCGCTCGGATTGCACGGTCGGCGACACGGCCGTGGAGTATGACGGTCTCTGGAACCGATCAAGTCTCGCCTCCCGGAACCGAGCGGGCGAGGCCTCGGAGGGAAGTCGTGCCGTCGCGGGTCCTGCTTCGGGCGCTCTAACCTCCTCCCCATGCGCAACCTGCGGCCACTGTTCGACCAGGTCGTGATCAAGGAGCTCGAGCCCGATCGCGTCCGGCAATCGGGGCTGGTCGTGCCGCCGGGCTCACGGGAGCCGCCGCCCCAGCACGGGATCGTGATCGCGGTCGGGCCCGGGCTCGATTGGTGGGCGCAGGCCGGGGTGAAGATGCCCGTCGCGCCCGGGGACCACGTCGTCTTTCCCGCCAGCGCCGGCGTCTGGGTCGAGATCGAGGAGGAGCGACTGCTCGTCTGCACGGTCAACGAGATCCTCGGCGTGCTCGAGGAGATCGGCGTCTGCCCCTTCTGCGAGGGCAAGGGCGTCCCCGGCGGTGACTCATGTCCCGTCTGTGGTCGCGCGGCCGAGCCGACCGGCCCGGAATGAGCCGCATCAGGCTGCCGCCGCCTCCGGCGGCATTGAGGTCCAGGCTGCTCACGGTCGGCCCGGTCCCGCCGGAATGGGGCGGCAAGCTCCGCGGCGGCGTCACCCGCTTCAACGTCACCCTCCTCGACGAGCTGCGGACCCGTCCCTGGCGGCACCGGATCGAGCCGATCGGCGTCCTGATCCCGCCGCCGCAGCGGATCCACCGCCGGATCGCCGAGCGTCTCGCTCCGCTGCCGATCTTCATGCAGCCCAGGGGCGGACGGCCGCGGCGGTTCACGCGGATGCTGCTCGACGAGCAGCGCCCGGACGTCGTCCTCGTCAACAACATCGCCGCCTTCAACGGCGCCCGCTACGTCCGCGTCCAGGCGGCGGTGGCGCCGGAGCTGCCGACGATCGCGATCGTCCACGAGTGGCGGGCGATCAGGGCCAAGGCGGGCGATCAGGAGCGCTCCCGCCGCTACCACGAGGCGGCGCAGGCGGCGCTCGACAGCATCGACGCGGTCGTCTTCCCCTCCCGTCACACCCGCGGGGTCGGCAGTGAGCAGCTCGGGTTGAGCTACCCCGAGCGCGCCGTCGTCATCCACAACCCGATCCAGCCCGCCTTCGTCGAGCCCGGCCTCGATGTTGTCGGCCCACGGGCCGGGGTCGCCTTCGTCGGCTCCTACAACGACCGCAAGAACCCGCAGTCGCTGCTGCGTGCGCTCCGCGCGATGCCCGGCCTCGAGCTGACGCTGCAGGGGCGCGGCCCGATCGAGGACGACCTGCGGGCGCTCGCCGCCGAGCTCGGAATCACCGACCGCGTCCGGTTCGCCCCGTTCCTCGGCCACCGCAAGCACGTCGATGCCGTGATCGACGTGATGCGATCGGCGGAGCTCCTCTGCCTACCCTCCCGCAGCGAGGCGTTCGCGCTCGTGATGGTCGAGGCGCTCGCCGCCGGCACGCCGGTCGCCGGCTACGGGCCGACCCTGGTCGAGATCCGCGACCGGCTCGGGATCGATGTCGGCGAGCCGATCTTCGATCCCACCCCCGACAACGTCGCGGCGGCGATCGAGTCGGTCCGCTCGCGCGGCTGGGATCGGGGGGCGCTCCGCCGTGGGGCGCTTGCCAGCTTCGCGCCGCCGGTGATCGCGAGCGAGTACGCCCGCCTGATCCGCGCGGTCGCCCGACCGCGCCGGAGCGGGGACACGGCACGCGGTTGATGGCCGGCGGCCGGGCCGGGGGCCGCGAGCGAAGGCGGCGGCCCCGCGCTCCCGGGCTATCGCACCCCTGAAGAGCTCGCGTCGGGATGGGCCCGGTACCACTCGAGCGTGCGCGTCAGACCCTCATCGAGGCCGACCCGGGGCGCCCAGCCGCAGCGCTCGCGGAGCTTCGAGGCATCGACGTACTGGCGATCGATCTCGCCGGCCGGGTTGCCGGCGCCGCGGACCTCGGGCTCGACGCCGGTGCCGGCGAGGCGGGCGATCGTCGCGACGATCTCGAGCACGCTGCGGGGGCGCTCGCCACCCGCGTTGAAGGCCTCGCCGCGGACCCCGTCGCGGTCGAGATGATCGGCGATCGCGAGGTAGGCGGCGACGGCGTCCTCGACGTACAGCAGGTCGCGGATCGGGGAGCCGTCGGAGCGCAGCACCGGCGCCCGGCCCTCGATCGCCGCAACCGCCGCCTCCGGCACGAGCCGGGAGAAGTTGAGGTCGCCGCCGCCGTAGATGTTGGCGAAGCGGGTAACCGCGACCGGCAAGCCGTAGCTGGGCCAGTAGCAGCGGGCGATCAGGTCCGCCGCCGCCTTCGAGGCCTCGTAGGGGGCGGTCGGGCGCAGCGACATCTCCTCCCGGTAGGGGAGCCGCTCGTGGGCTCCGTAGGCCTTGTCGGAGGAGGCGACGACGACGCGCCCCAGGCCGCGGCGGCGGCACGCCTCGAGCACCGTCCAGGTGCCGCGCACGTTCGTCTCGAACGCGCCCGCCGGATCCTCGCGCGCCGTGCCCACGATCGTCTCCGCCGCGAGATGGAAGACGCTGTCGATCCCGTGCTCGGCGAGGACGCGGTCCAGGAGCCCACGGTCGAGCAGCGACCCCTGCTCCTCGGCGATGTGGTCGCCGATCCCGAGCAGCTCCAGCGTCGAGGGCGGCTCGCGCGCACCCCGTCGGTCCAGCGAGACCACCGCGACGCCGCGGTCGAGCAGCGCGCGGCAGAGCCAGGCGCCGACGAACCCGCGCCCGCCGGTCACCAGCGCCGCCCTCATCCGACCGCCGCCGTCTCCCAGATCCGCCACGGGGCCGCGCCCGACTGCCAGAGATCGTTCAGCATCACGGCGTCCTTGTAGGTGTCCATGCAGTCCCAGAATCCCTCGTGCCGGAAGCCGCGCAGCTCCCCGTCGGCGGCGAGGCGCTCGAGCGGCTCGCGTTCGAGGACCGAATCGTGCCCGAGGCAGCCGAGCGCGACGGGCTCGAGGAACATGAACCCGGCGTTCACCCACTGCTGCATCCGTGGCTTCTCGACGAAGCCGCGCACGCGGTCGTCGTCGTCGACCGTCGCCACGCCCCACTGCGATCGCGGCTGGACCAGCGTCATCGTCGCCGCCGCGCCATGAGCGCGATGCAGCTCGAGGGCGGCGCCGAGGTCGACGTCGGCGACCCCGTCGCTGTAGGTGACCGCGAAGGTGCCGCCGCCGAGCCGGTCCGCCGCCAGCGCCAGGCGGCCGCCGGTCGGGGTCTCCTCGCCGGTCGGCAGGCAGTCGACCGCGACGCCCTGTGGCCACGGCTCGGCGGCGGCGAAGTCGGCGATCATCTCGCCCCGGTAGCCGGTCAGCAGCAGGAAGCGGCGGAACCCGTGGGCCGCGTAGATCCTGATCACGTGCCAGAGGATCGGCCGGCCGCCGATCTCGACGAGCGCCTTCGGGATCGCGTGCGTCCGCTCCCGCAGGCGGGTCCCGCGCCCGCCGCAGAGGATGGCGACGGTCTCGCCCCGCTCCGACACCGCCGGCGTCAGCCGCCGGCCACCGCGGGCAGGATCGTCACCTCGGCGCCGTCGTCGACGGCGGTCTCGAGGCCGTCCTGGAAGCGAATGTCCTCGCCGGAGACGTAGACGTTGACGAAGCGGCGCAGGTCGCCGCCCTCGGTGATCCGCTCGCGCAGCCCGTCGTGCTTGGCGAAGACCGCGTCGAGCGCGTCGCCCACCGTCCCCGCCTCGACCTCGATCTCGGCCGCGCCGCCGGTGGCGGGCCGTAGCTGGGCCGGGATCTTGACCTTGACTGCCATCCTGCGCTCGCTCCGGGCGGAAACCTAGATCATCTGGCTGAGCGCCGGAGCGGCCACGGCGCCGCGCTCGGGCACGTGCGCCGCAAACGACTCGAGCGTCGGCTCGATCTCGTGCATCGCGAACCCCTCGCGGACGGCGTCGAGCGTCTTCAGCCCCTCGCCGGTGATGTAGACGACGACGCGATCGCCCGTGCCGATCTCGCCGCGGTCGGCGAGCTTGGCGAGCGTCGCCGTCGTGACGCCGCCGGCGGTCTCGGTGAAGATCCCGGTCGTCTCCGCGAGCAACCGGATCCCGGCCCTGATCTCGTCATCGCTGACGGCGTCGATCGAGCCGCCGCTCGAGCGGGCGAGATCGAGCGCGTAGGGCCCGTCGGCGGGATCGCCGATCGCGAGGCTCTTGGCGATCGTGTCGGGGCGGACCGGACGGCAGACGTCGTCGCCGTCCGCGAATGCGGCCGCGACCGGGCCGCACCCGGCCGCCTGGGCGCCGTGGAAGGTGGGCAGCTCGCCGGCGACGAGTCCGAGCGCGCGCCACTCCTCGAACCCGCGACCGATCTTCGTGAACAGCGAGCCGGAGGCGATCGGGCAGACGACCCGGTCGGGCAGCCTCCAGCCGAGCTGCTCGACGGTCTCGTAGGCGAGCGTCTTCGACCCCTCGGCGTAGTAGGGGCGCACGTTGACGTTGACGAAGGCCCAACCCCGCTCCGCGGCGAGCTCGGTGCAGAGGCGGTTGACGTCGTCGTAGTTGCCCTCGACGCCGACCAGGGTCGTCCCGTAGACGCCGGTGGCGAGCAGCTTCTGCTCCTCGAGGTCGGCCGGCACGAAGACGTAGGAGTCGACGCCGGCGGCGGCCGCGTGGGCGGCGACCGCGTTGGCGAGGTTGCCGGTCGAGGCGCAGGCGACCGTGTCGAAGCCGAGCTCGAGCGCCTTCGCGAGGGCGACGGCGACGACCCGGTCCTTGAAGCTGTGGGTCGGGTTGGCGGCGTCGTTCTTGATCCAGACCTCGCCGATGCCGAGCTGCTCGGCGAGCCGGTCGGCCCGCACGAGCGGGGTCAGGCCGGGCTCGATCGCGCTGGCGGGCGGCGATGCGAACGGCAGGAAGTCGGCGTAGCGCCAGATGCCGCTGCTGCCGGCCTGGATCCGGCGCCGGGCCGAATCGGCGTCGATCCCGGCGTAGTCGTAGCCCACCTCGAGCGGGCCGAAGCACTGCTCGCACACGTAGAGGGCCTCGAGCGGGTACTCGGTCCCGCACTCCTTGCACCTGAGGCTCGTCACTGTCACCTGATCGCTCCTTGTCCCATCTCGTCGCTCCTACTAAGAAGACCTCTGCCGGTGTGAGCAGAGGTCCGAGTGGGACTTCCACTCACATCTCCCAGGCTCGTCGCCTGTTGGACTTGGCACCTTTCCCCGTCGGACGTCGTCCTTGGGGGGTTGCCGGGGTTTCATCGGGCCAGTTCCCTCCACCCCTCTAGATGTGGCGGTCTATGTGGCTCGCAATATACCAGCCGCACCGCCCGCCGCGGGTGGAGCGGCGTCCCCGTCCCGTAGTCTTGGCCCCGATGGACGCCAGCGACGGCAGCGAAGAAAGCGATGCCGAGCCTTCCGAAGCCGAGGCTGCGGCGCACCCTGCGTGTCACCGAGCCGGTCGTCGCCGCGCCCGCGGCGGCGACTGAGCCCAACGTCGAGATCGCCGAAGGCGCCGGCCTCCGCTGGGTCCACATCGAGCGGCCGACGGCGGTCGAATGGAGCTGGCTGCTCGAGCACTTCGACTTCCACGCGCTCGATCTCGAGGATGTCGCCTCGCGCAACCAGCGGCCGAAGATCGACGAGTACCCCGACTACCTGTTCATCGTCCTGCACCTGCCGGTGTTCGACTCGGCGGTCGGACGGCTCAACACCGGCGAGCTCGACATGTTCGTCGGCCCCGACTTCGTGATCACGATCCCGAACCAGGAGCTGCAGCCGGTCGAGTACCTGTTCGAGCGCGTCCGCGCCGACGAGGACTTCCGGGGCAAGCTGTTCGCGCGCGGCTCCGGCTACCTGCTCTACCGGATCGTCGACGACAGCTTCGACTACTGCTTCCCGATGCTGCGCAAGATCGGCAACAAGCTCGACGCGATCGAGGACGACATCTTCGCCGAGGAGCGCTCCGAGGAGGTCGTCCGCGACATCTCGAAGGCGAAGCAGGAGATCATCAACTTCCGCAAGGTGATCCGCCCCCAGCGCCCGGTCCTCCGCGACCTCGAGAACTACAAGCAGCGCTTCCTCGCCCCCAACCTCGACATCGAGATCTACTTCGACGACATCGTCGACGCCCACGAGCGGATCTGGGACATGCTCGAGAACTACAAGGAGGTCATCGAGGGGCTCGAGGACACGAACGAGTCGGTCCTCAACCACCGCGTGAACGAGATCCTGCGCGTGCTCACCGCGATCAGCGTGATCGTCCTGCCGCTGACCCTGATCGCGAGCATCTGGGGGATGAACGTGGGCGTCCCCGGCGAGGGCGACTCGCTCGACTTCTACCTCGTGCTCGCGGCGATGGCGGCGATCCTCGTCGCGATGCTGACCTACTTCCGCCGCCGCGGCTGGCTGTGAGCGGGCCCCCGCGGGTCGAGTCGATCAACGTCGGCCACCCGCGGCTCGTCCTCGTCAACGGACGACCCCGCAGGAGCGGGATCGACAAGCGCCCGGTGGGCGGGGCGGTGGCGCTCCGCGACGACGGGGTCGAAGGCGATGCGGTCGTGGACCGGGCCGTCCACGGCGGCTACGACAAGGCGGTCTACGCCTACGCGCTCGAGGACTACCGGTGGTGGAGCGGCGAGCTCGGCCGCCAGCTGGCGCCGGGCGCGTTCGGCGAGAACCTGACCACGAGCGGCGTCGATCTGCGCGCGGTGCTGGTCGGCGAGCGCTGGCGGGTCGGGAGCGCCCTGCTCGAGGCCTCCGAGCCGCGGCAGCCGTGCAGCACGCTCGGCGCGAAGATGGGCGACCAGCGCTTCGTCAAGCGGTTCGCGCGCTCGCTCCGACTCGGCACGTACCTGCGGATCATCGAGCCGGGCGAGGTCGAGCCCGCAAGCCCGATCGAGGTCCTCGAGCGGCCCGACCACGGGGTCACGATCGGGCTCCTCGGCCGGGTCGTCTTCGAGGACCGCTCGCTCGGGCCCGGGATCCTCGCCGCCGGGGACGCGCTGACCGACGGCTGGCGGCGGACCGGCGAGCGGCTCGCGGCGAAGCAGCCGCGACCGGCGACGCCGCCGCAATAGGATCAGCGCGGATGTCCCCCGACAGGATCTGGGCGCCCTGGCGCCTGAGCTACGTGACCGACGCGACCAAGTCCGATCAATGCGTGTTCTGCGCGAAGCCGGCGACCGGCGACGACCATCGGGGCGACCTGTGCTTCGTGATCCTGAACCTCTTCCCGTACACGAACGGGCATCTGATGGTGGCGCCCTTCGAGCACGTCGGCCGGCTTCAGGACCTCGATCCCGGGGCGACGGCCGAGATGATGGATCTCGCCCAGCAGGCGATGCGTCGGATCGAGGAGGTCTACGGCCCCGAGGGATTCAACGTCGGCGTCAACCAGGGCCGCGTCGCCGGCGCCGGGGTCGAGGGGCACATCCACCTCCACGTCGTGCCCCGCTGGGCGGGCGACACCAACTACATGCCGGTTCTCGCGGACACGCGGGTGATGCCGCAGTCGCTCGAGGACAGCTACGACGCCCTCGAAGGAGGCTTCGGTTGAGCGAGACGACCACGACCGCCGGCGGGCCCGGCTCGGTTCCCCCTTCGATCTTCAAGGCCTACGACGTCCGCGGCGTCTACGGCACCGAGATGGACGGCGATACCGCCTACCTGATCGGCCGCGCCTTCGCGCGGGTGCTGGCCGACCTGCGCGGAAAGCAGCCGGGGGAGCTGCGGGTCGGGGTCGGGCGGGACATGCGCCTGCAGGCTCCCGAGATGGCCGAGAGGCTTCGCGCCGGGCTCGTCGCCGAGGGTGTCGAGGTTCTCGACGCGGGGATGGTCGGGACCGAGATGCTCTACTTCCTCGTCGGCGCCCGCGAGCTCGACGGCGGCGCGATGGTGACCGCCTCGCACAACCCGAAGGCCTACACCGGCGTCAAGCTCGTCCGCGAGGGCGCGCTGGCGCTCTCGGGCGACACCGGGATCACGGCGATCCGCGACCTGATCCTGGCCGGTCTCGGCGACGAGCCGGGCGGCGGGAGCGTGACCGAGGTCGACATCGCGCCCGAGTTCCGCGACCGGGCGCTCTCGTTCATCGACGTCGACGCGGTGCGGCCGCTCGCTGTCGTCGCCGACGGCGGCAACGGCATGGCGGGTGAGATGGTCGGACCGCTGCTCGATCGGCTCCCGATCGAGCTCGTGACGATGTACTGGGCCCCCGACGGCGAGTTCCCCGACCACGAGCCGAACCCGCTCCTGCCCGAGAACCGCGAGCTGATCGTCGAGCGGGTGCTGTCGGAGGGCGCCGAGCTGGGGATCGCCTGGGACGGCGACGCCGACCGCTGCTTCTTCATCGACGACCGCGGCGAGTTCGTCGACGGCGACTTCCTGACGGCGCTGCTCGCCGAGCTCGTGCTCGAGAAGGCGCCCGGGGCCGACATCCTCTACGACGTCCGGGCGAGCCGCGCCGTCCCCGACACGGTCGCCGCCCGCGGCGGCACCGCCCACGTCAACCGCGTCGGCCACGCGTTCTTGAA